>NZ_JBQTCJ010000002.1:0-200395 GCF_052380005.1 Salinarimonas sp. NSM | reverse complement strand
CCCCGTAGCCCGCGCTCAAACTCCCCCCCCCCCCGCGGCGGGGGGGGGGGGGCGCCCCCGCCGCGCCCCGGCGGGGGCCCCCCCCCGGGCCCCCCCCGCCGGTACCCCGACATCCCGATACGTCCCGAAGGCCGCTCACATGGCGCATCTCGCCCGGACGCCGATCCGCCTCGCGCGGCTCGTCCTCCTCGCGCTCACGCTCGTGCTCGCCCCCGCCGCCCTGACGGCGCCGACGCCGGCCGCCGCACAGGCGGCGACGCAGGAGGAGGTCGCGACCATCCTCGCCGGCTTCACGAGCGGCCAGTTCCCGGCGACCCTCGCCGCGGTCGACGCACTCGCAGCGTCCGGCCATCCGCACGCGGCCGCGATCCTGACGGCGCTGTCCGACCGGCGCCTCGTCTTCGAGACCGCCGGGCGCCGCGTGCTCTGGCGGGAGGGCGGGCAGGCGTTCGACGCGCTCACCGGCGAGCCGGTCGCGGCGCCCGGCGCCGTGACCGACGTGCGGGTCTCCAACGCCGTGCGCCGCGCGGTGCAGACCGCCATGGCGAGCCTCACCCTGCGCGCGCCCGACCCCGCGACGCGCATCGAGGCGGCGGCCGCGATCCTGCGCGCCCGCGACCTCTCCCAGCGCGAGGCGCTGGCCGAGGCCCGCGCCGACGAGACCGATCCGGCCGTCCAGCGCGCCTTCGACGACGCGCTCGCCGGCCTCGCCATCGCCGACACCAGCGCATTGGAAGCCGACCGGCTGGCGGCGATCGAGCGGCTCGCCGCCCGGGGCGACGCCTCGGCGCGGGCGCTGCTGCTCGGCCTTCCCGCGGACGCACCCGAGGCGCTCAAGGAAGCCGCGGCGGAGGCGATCGCGGCCATCGACCGGAGGCTCGCCATCCAGGGCCACGTGCAGAACGTGTTCTTCGGCCTCTCCCTCGGCTCGGTCCTGCTGCTCGCCGCCATCGGGCTGGCCATCACCTTCGGCGTGATGGGGGTGATCAACATGGCCCATGGCGAGATGGTGATGATCGGGGCGTACGCGACCTTCGTGGTGCAGGAGCTGATGCGCGCCTTCGCGCCCCAGCTCCTCGACCTGTCGCTCCTCGTCGCCCTGCCGCTCGCGTTCTTCTCGGCGGGGCTCGTGGGCGTGGCGCTGGAGCGCCTCGTCATCCGCCACCTCTACGGCCGGCCGCTGGAGACGCTGCTCGCCACCTGGGGCGTCTCGCTGATCCTCCAGCAGGCGGTGCGCTCGCTGTTCGGGCCGACCAACCGCGAGGTGATGAACCCGTCCTTCATGTCCGGCTCGCTCGAGCTCTTCGGCATCGCGCTGACCTGGAGCCGCGTTTGGATCATCGTCTTCGCGCTCGCCGTGTTCCTGGCGCTGCTCGTCGCCATGAAGGCGACCTCCTTCGGCCTGCGCATGCGCGCCGTCGTGCAGAACCGGCGCATGGCCGCCTCGATGGGCATACGCACGCCCTGGATCGACGCGCTCACCTTCGGCCTCGGCTCCGGCATCGCCGGAGTGGCGGGCGTGGCGCTCTCGCAGATCGACAACGTCTCGCCCAACCTCGGCCAGAGCTACATCATCGACAGCTTCCTCGTCGTCGTGTTCGGCGGGGTCGGGAGCCTGTGGGGCGCCTTCGTCGCGGCGCTGTCGCTGGGCGTGGCCAACAAGCTCGTCGAGCCGCTGGCCGGGGCCGTGCTCGCCAAGATCGTGATCCTCCTCGCCGTCATCCTCTTCATCCAGAAGCGCCCGCGGGGGCTGTTCGCCCTCAAGGGCCGCGCGGTCGAGAGCTGAAGGGAGGGACGCCGAGATGACCCGCAAGCCCATCCTCTTCCGGCTGATGGCGCCGCACATCGCGCCCGCCGTCCTGATCCTCGTCGCGGTCGCCGCGCTGGTGCCCATCGCCAACCTCGTCTTCCCGGCGGAACACCCGCTCCACGTGCCGACCGGCACCGTCGTGCTGCTCGGCAAGTGGCTGACCTACGCACTCCTCGCGGTGGCCCTCGATCTGGTCTGGGGCTATTGCGGCATCCTCTCGCTCGGCCACGGCGCCTTCTTCGCGCTCGGCGGCTACGCCATGGGCATGCACCTGATGCGCGAGATCGGCCCACGCGGCGTCTACGGCCACCCGGTCCTGCCCGACTTCATGGTCTTCCTGAACTTCACCGAGCTGCCCGTCGCCTGGTGGGGCTTCGACGTCTTCGCCTACGCGGCCTTCATGGCGCTGTTCGTACCGGGGCTGCTCGCCTTCGTCTTCGGCTGGCTCGCCTTCCGCTCGCGAGTGACGGGGGTCTACCTGTCCATCATCACGCAGGCGGGCACCTACGCGCTGATGCTGTCCTTCTTCCGCAACGAGCTCGGCTTCGGCGGCAACAACGGGCTCACCGACTTCAAGGACGTGCTCGGCTTCTCGCTCCAGGCGGACGGGACCCGCGCGGCGCTGTTCGCGCTCTCCGCGCTGGCGCTCGCAGGCGGGCTCCTGCTGGCGCAGGCGATCGTGACCTCGAAGCTCGGCCTCGTCCTCGTGGCGATCCGCGACGCGGAGACGCGCACGCGCTTCCTCGGCTACCGGGTCGAGCGCTTCAAGCTGTTCGTCTTCACGCTCTCTGCGATGATGGCGGGGCTGGCGGGGGCGCTCTACGTCCCGCAGGTCGGCATCATCAACCCGAGCGAGTTCTCGCCGGCGAACTCGATCGAGGCCGTGATCTGGGTCGCGGTCGGCGGGCGTGGGACGCTGTCGGGGGCGGCGCTGGGCGCGGTCCTGGTGAACTGGGCGAAGAGCTTCCTCACCGGCGCCTATCCGGAGGCCTGGCTCTTCGTGCTCGGCTTCCTGTTCGTGGCGGTGACGCTGTTCCTGCCCAAGGGCATCCTCGGCGCCCTGCGCGGCGTACGGCTCGGCCGGCGCTCCCGCGAGGCGCGGGCGACGTCCGCGCAGCCGGCGGAGTAGCGCACATGACGACGATCCTCGAGAAGTCCCGCGACGCCGCCCCGCGCACGACGGACGCGCTCCTCTACCTCGACGCGGTGAGCGTCTCCTTCGACGGGTTCCGGGCGCTCAACGCCCTCTCCCTCGTGCTCGAGCCCGGCGAGATGCGCGCCGTGATCGGCCCCAACGGCGCCGGCAAGACCACGATGATGGACGTCATCACCGGCAAGACGCGCCCCGACACGGGCACCGTCCTGCTGGGCGGGTTGCACGACCTCACCCGCCTCGACGAGGCGGCGATCGCCGAGCTCGGCATCGGCCGCAAGTTCCAGAAGCCGACCGTGTTCGAGATGGTCTCGGTGGAGGAGAACCTCGTCCTCGCTCTCGCGGGAAGGCGGGGCGTGCGCGCCACGCTCTTCCACCGCCGCACGGCCGCGGAAGCGCGGCGAATCGACGAGATCCTGGAGATCGTGAAGCTCGAGGACCGCCGCTTCGAGCAGGCCGGCGCGCTCTCGCACGGCCAGAAGCAATGGCTCGAGATCGGCATGCTGCTCGCCCAGGACCCCTCGCTGCTCCTCGTCGACGAGCCCGTCGCCGGCATGACCGACGCCGAGACGGAGATGACGGCCGATCTCCTGCGGCGCATCAACGCCGACCACACCGTCGTCGTGGTCGAGCACGACATGAGCTTCGTGCGGGCGCTCGGGGTGAAGGTCACGGTCCTGCACGAGGGCTCGGTCCTCGCGGAGGGCTCGCTCGACCAGGTCTCGGCGGATCCGCGCGTGATCGAGGTCTATCTGGGACGGTGAGGGCCATGCTGGACGCGCGTGACATCGACCTGCACTACGGCGCCGCCCAGGCCCTGCGCGGCGTGGGCCTCGCCGCCGAGCCCGGCCGCGTCACCTGCGTGATGGGCCGCAACGGGGTCGGCAAGACCTCGCTGATGCGCGCGCTCGTCGGCCAGGTGAAGGTGTCGGGCGGCACCGTCACCTGGCGCGGCGAGGACGTGACCCGGCTCGAGCCCTTCGCCCGCGCCCGCCGCGGCATCGCCTACGTGCCGCAGGGGCGCGAGATCTTCCCGCTGCTCACCGTCGAGGAGAACCTGCGCACCGGCTTCGCCGCGCTCGACGGGCGCGCGGAGAAGACCGTGCCCGAGGAGGTGTTCACGCTCTTCCCGGTGCTGAAGTCCATGCTGCGCCGGCGCGGCGGGGACCTCTCCGGCGGGCAGCAACAGCAGCTCGCCATCGGCCGGGCGCTGGTGACGCGCCCCTCGCTCCTCATCCTCGACGAGCCGACGGAGGGCATCCAGCCCTCGATCATCCAGGACATCGGCCGTGCCATCGAGACGCTGCGCGCCCGCGGCGACATGGCGATCGTGCTCGTCGAGCAGTATTTCGACTTCGCCGCCGCGCTCGCCGACGCGATCGTCGTGCTCGACCGCGGCGAGGTGGTGCTCTCAGGCGCCGCCTCCACCCTCGACCGCGAGGCGGTGCGCCGCGCCGTGATGGTCTGAGCGCGCGCCGCCGCGGCGCATTGGCCGGAGCGCGTCAAGGTTGACGCAAGCTTTCGGTGCTAGCGCTTCCTGGAGCTCGCGTGCGCCGGCACATCCACGCGGGCCGAGAGGTGCGCCATGGCGGAGCACGAGGAAGCACGCGAGCACGAGACGGGCGGGAGCACCGGCGGCAGGCGCGGCGCCGCGACGGACTTCGTCGTCGCCGTGCGCTACGACGTGCCGCCGGTCGAGGGGCTGGCTCCGGCGACCTGGTGCGTGATCGAGGCCCATCCCGACGAGCGCCGCGCCCGCGACGGCGCCAGGCTGATCTCCAGCTTCGTGGAGAACGGCGGCGGCGGCGTGATCGTCGTCGCCGAGCGCGAGGACGCGCCGCCGCGCCTCGTGGAATCCTACGGCGAGACCCCGCTCGGCGACGGCATCGCCGCGCTCGCGCGAACGCCCGCCGCGGTCCGCGCCGCCTTCGCCACGGCGATGAGCGAGTACTGGACGGCGGTGATCACGAGCCGCCCCAAGGTGCGCCGGGCGGCGCCCGAGGCGCGCCGGCGGCCCGCCCTCGTCGGCCGGCCGGCTCTCGTCGCCGGGCTCGCAGCGGCCGCGCTCGTCACCGTCGTGCTCGTCGGGATGCGGATCGCCGCACCGCCCGAGCCCACGGCGACCGCGACCGCCCCCGCCATCCACGCCGACGATCTCTCCTTCCAGCGCTCCGGCGGCTTCACGATGATGCGCCCGAGCCCGACGGGCGAGACGACCTGGGCCGGGGAGGCGCTCTATCGCACCTACCGAGTCCACCCCGACGGGCGGCGCGAGTTCGTCGGCATGCGCCTCGCCGACGGCTCCGAGCCCACCGCCCCGCCGGCGCGTCCCTCCGGCGGAGGGGGCGGGGGCTCGGGTGCCGGCAGCGGCGGCGCGCCGAGCGGCGGCGGCATGAATCACCTGCGCGCGATATCCGAGAGCTTCCGGTAGCGCGGTCGCGGCGCCGCGTCCGCCCGCGAGCGAGGCCTTGCCTCGGGCGCGCCGGCGGCGCATGATCTCGTTCGAGTACGTACAAACTCGGGAGACACGCCGATGGCCGCCGAGGTCGCCTCAGGCCCGTTTTCGGGCAAGATCGTCATCCGCAATCTCGGCCTCGTCCTCTCGGGCGATCTCGCGCGGCCGGTGCTCGACGCCGACGCGATCGTCGTCGTCGACGGGCGCATATCCGGCATCGGCCGCCTGGCCGACCTCGACTGCGCCGATCCCGCCATGGAGATCGACGCCGCCGGCTGCGCCGTCTGCCCCGGCCTGATCGATTCGCACTGCCACCCGGTCTTCGGCGACTGGACGCCGCGCCAGAACCAGCTCGGCTGGATCGAGATGGGCGTCAACGGCGGCGTGACCTCGCTCCTCTCCGCCGGCGAGGTGCATCTGCCCGGCCGCCCGAAGGACGCCGCCGGCGTCGTCGCGCTGGCGATGACCGCCCAGCGCTGCTTCCAGAACTTCAAGCCCGCCGGCGCCAAGGTGATCGCCGGCGCGCCGGTGCCCGAGCTCGGCTTCGGGCGGGAGGTCTACGCGCAGCTCGCCGCCGCCGGCATCCGCCATATCGGCGAGATCGGGCTCGGCACCGTGGCCAAGGGCCCGGACGCCGCGCGGGTGACGGCCTGGTGCCGCGAGCTCGGGCTCGAATCGATCATGCATACCGGCGGCCCCTCGATCGCCGGCTCGCACTTCGTCGACCGCGACGACGTGCTCGAAGCCCAGCCCGACGTGGTGAGCCACATCAACGGCGGCCCGACGTCGATCGCGCTCGCCGACGTGCGCGTCCTATGCGAGCGGGCGACCGGCGCCGTCGAGGTGGTGCACAACGGCAACGAGAAGGCCGCGCTCGCCTGCCTCGAGGCGGTGCGCGCGGCCGGCCGGCTCGCCGACATGCTGATCGGCACGGACGCGCCGGCCGGCTCGGGCGTGCAGCCCAACGGCATGCTGCGCATGGTGACGCTGCTCGCGAGCCTCGGCGGCCTGCCCGCCGAGCAGGCGATCTGCCTCGCCACCGGCAACGTCGCGAGGAAGCGCAGGCTCGACGACGTCGGCCTGCTGGAGCCGGGGCGCTGCGCCGACCTCGTCTTCCTCGACCGGCCCGAGGCGTCCTCCGGCGCGGACGTGCTCGGCGCCATGGCGACGGGCGACATCCCCGGCATCGGCATGGTGATGATCGACGGCAACATCCGCGCGCGGCGCTCGCGCTCGACGCCGCCGGCCGCCCGCGCGCCGATCGTATCCTGAGCCGCGAGCGGACGAGGAGACAGAGCATGCCCGCGAACATCCGCAAGATCGTCGTCGTCGTCGAGGAGACCCGCCGCGAGATGGGCCGCGAGATAGCGCCCCCGACCCGCCGCGCGGCCGCCGTCGCGATCATCGCGAACCCCTTCGCGGGGCGATACCAGGAGGACCTCGAGGACCTGATGGCCATCGGCGAGGAGCTGGGCGACCTGCTGGGCCGCCGCGCGGTGGCGGCGCTCGGCGTCGCGCCCGGCATGATCGAGAGCTACGGCAAGGCGGCGATGGTGGGCGAGAACGGCGAGCTCGAGCACGCCGCCGCGATCCTGCATCCGCGTCTCGGCAAGCCGCTGCGCGCGGCGGTGGAGAAGGGCGCGGCCCTCGTCCCCTCCTCCAAGAAGATGGGCGGCCCCGGCCAGCCCCTCGACATCCCGCTCGGCCACAAGGACGCGGCCTACGTGCGCTCGCATTTCGACGGGATGGAGGTGCGGGTCAACGACGCGCCGCGGGCGAACGAGATCATGGTCGCCATCGCCGTCGCCGATTCCGGCCGCCCGCTGCCGCGGGTCGGCGGGCTGACGAAGGACGAGGCGAAGGGCGAGGACGGGCTGCGCTGAGGCGCGGCCCGCTCCGGACGAGTCAACCGGCGAAGGCGCGCTCGACGACGAACTCCGCCGGGCGGGCGTTCGAGCCCTCCGTCAGGCCGGCGGCGAGGCACAGCGCACGGCAGTCGCGCAGCATCTCCATCGAGCCGCAGATCATCACGCGGTCGGTTTCTGTCGAGAACGGGGCGGTGCCGAGGTCGGAGAACAGGCGCCCGGTCTCGATCGCCGCCGTGATCCGCATCGGGCGCGGATGCGGCTCGCGCGTCACCGTCGTGTAGAGCCGCACGCGCCCGGCCGCGAACTCGGAGACGAGCGGATCCGTGGCGAGCGCGGCGACGATCTCCTCGGCGTAGCGCAGCTCGGCGGCGGTGCGGCAGGTCTGGGTGAGGACGACCTCCTCGAACTTCTCGTACGTCTCGGGATCGCGGACGAGGCTCGCGAAGGGTGCGACACCCGTGCCGGTCGAGAGCATCCACAGCCGCCGTCCCGGTGCGAGCGCGTCGAGCACGAGGGTGCCGGTCGGCTTCTTCTTCACCCACAGGCGGTCGCCGGGGACGATCCTCTGCAGGCACTCGGTCAGCGGCCCGCCGGGGACCTTGATCGAGAAGAACTCGAGCGCGTCGTCCCAATTCGGGCTCGCGATCGAGTAGGCGCGGAAGACCGCCGTCTCGCCGCCGGGCAGCCCGATCATGACGAACTCCCCGGAGCGGAAGCGCAGCGAGGTCGGGCGCGTCGTGCGGAAACGGAAGAGGCGATCCGTGTAGTGCTCGACCTCGGTGACGGTCTCGAGGTGGCAGTCGGGGCGGTCCAGGGCCTCGGTGGAGGTGGAGGTGGAGGTGGAGGTGGCGGTGGCGGTGGCGGTGGCGGCGCGCATCGTGTCGTCTCCCGTGTCCGGCGGGACATCGTGCCAGAAAGTTTGTCCGTACACAAACAAGATTCGGGATACGCCGCGCGCTGGTCCGCCCCGGCCTCGGACGGCGTTCCGGGCGCGGGCGGCCCCACGCCTCGGCGGCGTCCCCAGGAGGCGGCTCGGCCGCCGAAACCCATACGTTTCGGCGCTCTGCCGCGAATCGAGGCAGCGTCGGCGCGGGTCCGCGGCAGCGCGAACGAAATTCCCTCACCCTGCGGAAAAGCGCTTGCCAGCAGGCCGAGGGTCTGGAATGCTCCAGCCTAGAATGGTCGTACACAGACGATCATCCGTCCCCGAACCGGTCCTCCGGCCTGCGTGGGGGCGCGCTTCGAGGGTGCGCGATGAGCCGTTATCTTCGACCCGGGAGCATCGACGAGGCCGTCGGCCTCCTGTCCACGGACGCCGCCCTGCGGATCGTCGCGGGCGGCACCGACGTCTACCCGAGCCTCGGCGAGGCAGCCGCCCGCGCCGCCTTCCTCGACATCGCCCGCATCCCCGGCCTGCGCGGCATCGCACGCGACGGCGATCATTGGCGCGTCGGCGCGGCGACGACCTGGAGCGACGTCGTGCGCGCGCCGCTGCCGGCCTTCTTCGACGGCCTGAAGCTCGCCGGCCGCGAGGTCGGCGCGATCCAGATCCAGAACGCCGGCACGCTCGCCGGCAACGTCGTCAACGCCTCCCCCGCCGCGGACGGCACCGTCGCCCTGATGGCGCTGGACGCCTCGGTCGAGATCGCCGGGCGCGACGGGCGCCGGGTGACGCCGCTCGGCGACTTCGTCACCGGCGTGCGCAGGGTCGCGCTCGCGCCGGGCGAGATCGTCACCGCGCTGCTCGTGCCGGATCGCCCGGCATCGAGCCGGGCCGCGTTCCTGAAGCTCGGCGCACGCCGCTATCTCGTCATCTCGATCGCCATGGTGTCCGTCGTCGTCGACCTCGACGAGGGCGGCGCGATCACGAAAGCGGGCATCGCGGTGGGCGCCTGCTCGCCCGTGGCGCGGCGGCTCTCCGCGCTGGAAGCGCGCCTCGTCGGCGTGCCCCTCGCGGAGGCGCCCGAGGCGGTGGCGGCGAGCGACGCCGACATCCTCTCCCCCATCGACGACGTGCGGGCCCGCGCCGGCTATCGCCGCGAGGCGGCGCTCACGCTGGTACGTCGGACGCTCGCCGCCTGCGCGGAGGCCGCCCGATGACGTCGCTCTCGCGCACCGACAGAGCCCCCGCCGAGGCCGACGCCGAGCCGCAGATCGGCTTCGCCGTCGACGGCAAGCCGCACACGCTCGCCGTCCCAGCCACCGCCCGCCTCTCCGAGGTGCTGCGCGAGCGGCTGCGGATCGAGGGCGTCAAGGTCGGCTGCGACGCCGGCGATTGCGGCGCGTGCACGGTGATCCTCGACGGCGAGGCGGTCTGCGCCTGCCTCGTGCCCGCTGCGCGGTGCGACGGCGTCGAGATCGTCACGGTGGAGGGGCTCTCCGAAGGCGGTCGCCCCGGACGGCTGCAGGAGGCGTTCTGGCGCCGCGGCGCGGCACAATGCGGCATCTGCACGCCCGGCATGCTGACGAGCGCCGAGGCGCTGTTGCGCAGAACCGCGAACCCGACCCGCGCCGATGTCGAAGAGGCGCTCGCCGGCGTGCTCTGCCGCTGCACCGGCTATTCCAAGATCGTCGACGCCGTGCTCGATTGCGCGGCAGACGCCACCTGCGCGCTACCCGCCGTCACCGCCGAGTGCGGCGCCGCCGTCGGCGCGCGGATCGACCGGCTCGACGGGCGCGCCAAGGTGATGGGCACCGACGCCTTCGGCGCCGATTCCTGGCCCGAGGGCACGCTCCTCGTGCGCGTGATCCGAAGCCCGCATCACCACGCCGCCTTCGTGCTGGGCGATCTCGACGCCTGGCGCCGCGCGAACCCCGGCGTCGAGGCGATCCTGACCGCCGCCGACATCCCCGGCCGCAACGTCCACGGCGTGATCCCGCCGCTCGCCGACCAGCCGGTCTTCGCCGAGCGCGTCGCACGCTTCCGCGGCGAGGCGGTGGCGGCGGTGGTCGGGGATCGGGCGGCGGTGCGCGCGCTCGACCTCGCGGGCTTCCCCGTGACCTGGACGGAGCTTCCCGCCGTCCTGACGCCGGAGGCCGCCCGCACGGCGGACGCGCCGCTCGTCCACGAGACGCGACCCGGCAACGTCCTCGTCCGCGGCTTCGTCCGCCGCGGCGATGCCGATGCGGCCCTGCCGCAGTCCGACGTGGTGGTCGAGGGTTCCTATACGACGGGCTTCATCGAGCACGCCTATATCGAGCCCGAAGCCGGCTTCGCCCGGCGCGTCGGCGATCGCATCGAGGTCTCCGCCTGCACCCAGGCGCCGCACATGGATCGCGACGATCTCGCGGCCATCATGGCCCTGCCGCTCGAGGCGGTGCGGATCATCCCGACAGCGGTCGGCGGCGGCTTCGGGTCGAAGCTCGACCTCTCGCTCCAGCCCTTCGTGGCGCTCGCCGCCTGGGTCACCGGGCGGCCCGCGGGCATCGTCTATTCGCGCACCGAATCGATGGCCACCACGACGAAGCGCCATCCTTCCGCCATCACGGCGCGGATCGGCGCCAAGGCGGACGGCACGCTCCACGCCATGCGCTTCGAGGGCACCTTCAACACCGGCGCCTACGCCTCCTGGGGGCCGACGGTCGCGAACCGCGTGCCGGTCCACGCCTCCGGCCCCTACGTGATGCCGAACTACGAGGCGCGCACCGCGGCGATCCACACCCACACCGTCCCGGCCGGCGCCTTCCGCGGCTTCGGCGTGCCGCAAGCCGCCGTGGCGCAGGAGACGCTGCTCGACGAGCTCGCCGACGCGCTCGGCATCGACCGGCTGGATTTCCGCATCCGCAACGCGCTGACGAACGGGCAGCCCACCGTGACCGGCCAGGTCTTCGCGCAAGGGGTGGGCATCCGCGCCTGCTTCGAGGCGCTGGTGCCGCATTGGCGGGAGCTGCGGGAGGCGGCACGGGCCTGCAACGCGGCCGCCTCCGGCCCGCTGCGCCGGGGTGTCGGCGTCGCCGGCATGTGGTACGGCTGCGGCAACACCTCGATGTCGAATCCCTCCACCATCCGCGCCGGGCTGACGCCCGACGGGCGGCTCGTCCTGCACCAGGGCGCCGTCGATATCGGGCAGGGCTCGAACACGGTCATCGCGCAGATCTTCGCCGATGCGCTCGGCCTGCCGGTCGGCCGGGTCGCGCTGATCGGCGCCGATACGGACCTCACGCCGGATGCCGGCAAGACCAGCGCCTCGCGCCAGACCTTCGTCAGCGGTGCCGCCGCCCTGCGCACCGGCGCGCGGCTGCGCGAGACGCTTCTCCTGCGCCTCAACGCCGGCCCGAACGCGCGGCTCGTGCTCGACGGCACGCTCCTGCGCGCCCGAGAGTCCGGTTTGGACGAGGCGAGCCTCGATCTCGCGACCCTCGAACCCGACACGAACGGCTTCGCCTTCGCGGCGGAGGAGACCTTCGATCCGCCGACCTCGCCGCTCGACGCCGACGGCCAGGGCGAGCCCTACGCCGCCTTCGGCTTCGGCGCGCATCTGGCCGAGGTCGAGGTCGATATCGAGCTCGGCCGCGTGCGGGTGACGCGGCTCGTCTGCGCCCACGATGTCGGCCGCGCGATCAACCCGACGCTGATCGAGGGCCAGATCGAGGGCGGCTCGGCCCAGGGGCTCGGCCTCGCGCTCATGGAGGAATACATCCCCGGCCGCACCGAGAACCTGCACGACTACCTCATCCCGACGGTCGGCGACATGCCGGAGGTCACCTCGATCCTGATCGAGGAG
Organism: Salinarimonas sp. NSM; assembly: GCF_052380005.1. Classification (NCBI taxonomy): domain Bacteria; kingdom Pseudomonadati; phylum Pseudomonadota; class Alphaproteobacteria; order Hyphomicrobiales; family Salinarimonadaceae; genus Salinarimonas; species Salinarimonas sp. NSM. The sequence continues at coordinate 188,385 of NZ_JBQTCJ010000002.1, read as the reverse complement.
GCGGACGCCCACGGTCCCTTCGGCGCCAAGGGCATCGGCGAGCAGGTCTTGATCCCGACCGCGCCCGCGATCCTCAACGCGATCCGCGACGCGACGGGGGTGCTGATTCGCGACCTGCCGGCGACGCCCGACAAGATCCACGCGGCGCTCGCCGCGGCGCGAGGCCCGCGATGACCCGCGACGCCCCCGCGATCGACGACGCCGGCACGGCCGCCCCGCCGCCGCCGGGCAAGATCCGCTGCGACGCCTGCCCGGTCCTCTGCTACATCGCGGACGGCCGCTCGGGCGCCTGCGACCGCTACGCCAATGTGGACGGCGTGCTCACCCGCGTCGATCCGCTGGTGATGCTGGAGCGCGCGGTGGAGCACGGCGACGCGGTGACACCGTTCCTCGGCGAGGGCGCGGAGTGGGACGGCGCCTTGGCCCCCTCCCCGTCCCGATTCGTCACCGCCATCGGCGCCGGCACCACCTATCCCGATTACAAGCCCGCGCCCTTCATCGTGTCCTCGCAGGTCGAGGGCGTGGACATGGTCACGGTCGTGACCGAGGGCATCTTCAGCTATTGCGGCGTCAAGGCGAAGATCGACACCGATCGTCATCTCGGCCCCGAGCGGGCGCTGGTGCGCTACGGCGGCGAGCCGATCGGGCACGTGACGACCGGCGAGTACGGCTCGCAGATGCTCTCGCTCGGCGGCGTGCACCACCTCACCGGCGGCTCCAAGAAGGAGGGCCGGATGACCTGCGAGGCGCTGCTCGCGCTCTGCAACAAGCAGGCGGTCGAGCTCGCCGTCGACGACGGCGTCTCGATCGTGGTGCAGGCGGGCGCGGCGCCGATCATCGACGGCGTCGTCGAGCATCGCATGCGGGTCGGGTGCGGCTCGGCCGCCATCGGCATGTTCGCCAAGCAATGGTTCGAGCACGTGGACGAGGTCGTCGTCGTCGACGACCACATCACCGGCGTCCTCTCCGAGCATCAGGCCGGCAAGCTCCTCGACGTGCCGCCCACCGGCATCAAGCTGCGCGGGCGCCGTTCGACGCCGGGCCGCTATTTCCGCGTCGCCGAGCCGGGCTCCGGCTGGGGCGGTACCGACATCGAGGATCCGCTCACCATCCTCGAGCCCTTCGACCCGAAGGTGGCGCGCCCCGGCACGACGCTCTTGATGGTCTCGACCACCGGCGACCACGCGGCTTACTTCGTGCTCGACGAGGCGCTGCGCCCGGTCGAGACGCCGATGCCGGACGCGGTGCGCGCCAGCGTCGCGCGGGTGCAGGAGAATTGCGAGCCGGCTCTGTGCTCGGTCCTGTTCATCGGCGGCGCCGGCGGCTCGCTGCGCGCGGGCGTGACCGAGAACCCCGTGCGGCTCACCCGCTCGGTGAAGGACGCGCTCACCCGCGTCACGTCGGGCGGCGCCGAGGTCTACGTCTGGCCGGGTGGCGGCATCACCTACATGGTCGACGTCACGCGCCTGCCCGACAACGCCTTCGGTTACGTGCCGACGCCGGCTCTGGTGGCGCCGATCGAGTTCACCATGACGCTCGAGGACTACCGCGCGCTCGGCGGGTACATGGAGGCGGTGCGGCCCCTGTCCTCGCTCGGCGCCGTCGAGCGGCAGGTGTCTCTGCCCGCCGCGGACGGCGAGGCTTGGCCGTTCGACGCCCGGCATTTCCCCAAGGCACTCGCCGGCGAGCGGGGGACCCGCTGATGCAGCGCGCCGCTCACCGCATCCTGCCGGACGGGCGGCGCCTGCACCTGCATCACGGGCCGATCGACATCGTCGCGGAAGCGTTCGGGCCGGACGACGCGGTGGCGGAGGCCTACGCCCGCGCGGTCGCGCGCTTCGAGACGGTGCTCGAGGAGCTCGCCGCCGAGCTGGCCGTGCTGCGCCGGCCGGTCGCGGCGGGTGGCTCACCCGTCCGCGGCGAGACGGCCCGGATCATGTGGGCGGCGGCGTCGCGCTTCCGCCCGGCCTTCGTCACGCCGATGGCGGGCGTCGCCGGCGCGGTCGCGCAGACGGTGCTCGCGGCGATGACCACGGACCCGGCGATCGCGCGCGCCTATGTCAACGACGGCGGCGACATCGCACTCCACGTCGCGCCCGAAGCCGAGCCGCTCACGGCGCGCATCGCCGTCGACCCGGCCGCGCCGCAGAGCCCGGGCGACCTCGTGATCGCGGCCTCGTCGCCCGTACGCGGCATCGCGACGAGCGGCCGGCACGGGCGCAGCCACTCGCTCGGCATCGCCGACAGCGTGACGGCCCTCGCGAGCTGCGCGGCGATCGCGGACGTCGCCGCGACGCTCATAGCCAACGCCGTCGACCTGCCCGGGCACCCGGCCGTGCGGCGCGCGCCGGCGGCGGCCTCGTCGCCGGATTCCGACCTCGGCGAGCGGCTCGTCACCGTCGGCGTGGGACCTTTGTCCGCGAAAGAGATCGAATCGGCCCTCGACGCGGGCGAACGAATGGCCGATGACTACGTCGCGGCGGGGCTGATCACGGGCGCGCTCGTCGTGCTGGGCGGCGTCGCGCGCGCGGTGGGTGACCCGCCGCTCCGGCGGATCGAGAACGAGAAGACGCACAGGGGGATGCCGCCATGGCCGAGATCGCCGTCCGCAAGGACGTCCTGATCATCGAGGAGATCCGGCACGAGGGCGGCCCGCCCGCTGCCGAGCCGCAGAGGAAGGGCGCGATCCTCACCGTGATCGCGAACCCCTTCGCCGGCGGCTATGCGCCCGACATCGCGGGCTTCATGGACGACCTGAAGCCGCTCGGCGTCGCCATGGCGAACAAGCTGATCGATGCGCTCGGCGGCGATCCGAAGGCGATCCAGGGCTACGGCAAGGGCGCCATCGTCGGCGTCGCGGGCGAGATCGAGCACGGCGCGCTCTGGCACGTGCCGGGCGGCTACGCCATGCGCGAGGCGCTCGGCGGCGCGCTCGCCATCGTGCCCTCGACGAAGAAGGTCGGCGCCGCCGGCGCACGCCTCGACGTGCCGATCACCCATGTCGACGCCTCCTACGTGCGCTCGCATTTCGACGCGATGGAGGTCGGCGTCCCGGACGCGCCGCGTCCGGACGAGCTCGCCTACGTGCTGGTGATGACGACCGGCGGGCGCGTCCACGCCCGCATCGGCGGGCTGACGCCCGAGGGCATCACGGTACGCGACGGCCAACGCTGATCGACGACGCCGCTCGAGAAGACGGCGCGTCGGCAGAGGGGAAGCCCGCGACGGAACCCGCGGGATCGAGACGAGAACGGGAGCACGAGAACCATGAAGCATCTCACCAGCACGGCGCTCGCCGTCGTCGCAGCAGTCGGCTCGGCGACGGTCGGCCTCGCCGGCGGCGCGCAGGCGCAGGACGCGCGCGAATTCCGCATCGGCATGATCACCCCGCCGGCGCACGTCTGGAACCAGGAAGCCGCCGCCATGAGCGAGACGCTGTCCGAGCTCTCGGACGGGCGCTTCTCGGTCGTCGTCTTCCCGTCGGGCCAGCTCGGCAACGAATCGACCATGCTCCAGCAGCTCCAGACCGGCGCGCTCGACATGGCCTTCCTGACGACGGCCGAGGTGACGACCCGCGTGCCGGACATCGCCGCGCTGCACGCGCCCTTCCTCGTCGACGACATCGCGGACGCGGCCGCGATCCTGCGCAGCGAGCCGGCGAAGGAGATGCTCGAGAAGCTCCCCGCCGCCACCGGCACGGTCGGGCCCTGCTTCGCCATGACCGGCATGCGCCAGCTGATGACCCGCGAGCCGATCGAGAGCGTCGGGGACCTCTCCGGCAAGCGCTTCCGCATCACGCCCGCGCCCGCGATCCGCACCTTCTTCGAGATGCTCGGCGCCGCGCCCGCGCCGATGCCGCTCACCCAGGTCTACGACGCGCTCGCCAACGGCCAGATCGACGCGATCGACATGGACTTCGAGTCGATCATCAACTTCCGCTACTACGAGCACGCCCCCACCATGATGGTGACGAACCACCACATGTTCGGCATGGTGGCGCTGGTCTCCGGCCGCGTCTGGGCCGGCCTTCCGGCGGAGGACCAGGCGATCGTGCGCGAGGCGGTGCAGACGCATTGCGACGCGATCATCGATCGCTTCGTCGCCGAGGAAGCGGGCAAGCTCGAGCGCCTGAAGGCGGTCGACGGGCTGACCGTCGTCGAGGACGTCGGGCCGGAGTTCTTCGGCGACGTCGTCGCGCGCTGGGACACGATGTGGGCCGAGCAGACGCCCTACGTCGCGACCCTGCGCGAGCTCGCCGCCGGCCTCTGAGCCGCGATCCCGCCCGATCGCCCGCCCCGCGGCGGGCGATCGCCCCGATGGAGCCGAGGAGGAGCGCCCCGTGCCGATCGCGACCGCACTGCGCCGCCTGTCGGATCTCCTGGCGCGCATCGACAGGGTCTTCCTGATCTGCCTCGTCGCGGGCATGGCGCTCCTCGTCTCCGTGAACGTGGGCCTGCGCCTCGGCGGGGTCATCCTCGCCTGGGCGGACGAGATCGCCGTCTACATGATGATCATGACGGGCTTCGTCGGCGCCTCGCTGATGCTGCGGGCGCGCAGCGACCCGTCGGTGAACCTCCTCCAGGAGGTGGTCTCGCCGGGTATGGCGCGCGCCTTGCGCGTCGTCGTCGCGATCGTCGCCTTCGCCTTCGGCCTCTTCCTGACGTGGACGTGCTGGCGCTGGTTCGACCTGCCGCGCCTCGCCTCCGTCGGCTTCGACGTCTCGGCCTTCGAGGGCGCGACGTTCAACTTCATCTACACCGAGGTGACGCCGGTGCTCGGCCTGCGCAAGGCGGCGTTCTTCCTCATCGTTCCCTGGTTCGCGCTCACCGCCACCGTCCACGCCGCGACGAACCTGATGGAGGAGCTCGGCCTCGTCGAGCCGCTCGTCGGCGGCGAGGACGCGATCGTCGGCGAAGGTTGAAGAGACCATGACCGCAGGCGTCTTCCTCGTCCTCCTCGTCCTCGGCGTGCCGATCGGCCTCGTCCTCTGCTGGTCGGCGGTGGCCTTCATCTACGGCTCGGGCAACACCGTCCTGCTCGATTCCTATCCGCTGCAGCTGTTCCAGAGCCTCGACAATTTCGGGCTCCTCGCCATCCCGCTCTTCATCCTGATCGGCGAGATCATGAACGCCGCGGGCATCACCACCCGGCTCGTGCGGCTGGCCGCCGCCTTCATCGGCGCGGTGAAGGGCGGGCTCGCCTATGTCAACCTGCTCGCCAACATGCTGGTGGCCTCGATCCTCGGCTCGGCCACGGCGCAGATCGCCATGATGAGCCAGGTGATGGTGCCGGAGATGACGAAAGCCGGCTACGACAAGGGCCTCGCGGTCGGGATCACCGCCTTCGGCGGCCTGCTCGGGCCGATCATCCCGCCTTCCATCGTCTTCGTGGTCTACGCCGTCCTGGCGCAGGTCGCGGTGCGCGACATGCTGGTCGCGGGCATCATCCCCGGCCTGATGCTGTCGGGCCTCTTCCTCGGCACGATCGCGTTCCTGGGACGCAAGTACGCCTATCCGCGCGGCGAGGCGCTGCCCTGGAGCGAGCGGCTGCGCGCCGTGCTCGAGGCGCTGCCGATGCTCGCCATACCCGGCGTGATCGTCGGCACCATCGTCGGCGGCGTCGCCTCGCCCACGGAGAGCGCCGCCATCGGCGCGGTGCTGGCGACGCTGATCGGGCTCGTCTACACGCGAAAGCTGCGCTTCGCCGACTTCCCGAAAATCCTGGTGCGCACGGGGCTCAACACCGCCCTCGTGCTCTTCCTGGTGGCGGCGGCGGGGGTGTTCTCCTGGGTGCTGGTCTTCGGCCAGGTGCCGCAGACGGCGGCCGCGTACATCCAGGACATCGCCACGACGCCCACCGCCTTCATGCTGCTGGTTCTCGTCGCGCTGCTCCTCGTCGGAACCGTGATCGACGGCATTCCCGGGCTGATCATGGTGGTGCCGATCCTCCTGCCGATCGCGACGGGCGTCTACGGCATCGACCCGCTGCATTTCGGCGTCTTCGTCTCGGTCAACCTGATCCTCGGCCTGCTCTCGCCCCCCGTCGGCATCGGCCTCTACGTGGCGGCGAGCGTCTCGGGCGTGAGCGCGATGCGCGTCTTCGCCGTGACGATCCCGTTCTTCCTGGTGAGCTGCGTTGCGCTCGTGCTGCTGGCGCTGTTCCCGTGGCTGTCGCTGGCGTTGCTCTGAGCGTGCCCGTCGCCCGCAGCCGTCTCAGCCCAGCCGCTTGAGCAGCCGCACCAGCGTCGCCTGCTCCGTGCGCGAGAGCGGCGCCAGCGTCATGCGCGTGATCTCGCTCGCCATGGGAAGCACGCGGCCGATCGTGCGCCGGCCCTCCGCCGTGAGTTGGACGAGGTGCATGCGCCGGTCCTCGGGCGCGGGCACCTTCTCGACGAGGCCGCGCTCGACGAGCCGCACGACGACGCCGTTGATGGTGGAGTTGTCCATCGCGGTCTGGCGCCCGAGCGAGTTCTGCGAGGCGGGGCCGACCTCGTTGAGCTTGGCCATCACCGCGAATTGCTGCGCGGTGAGGCTCTCGGGCATGTGCGCGGCGAAGATGCTCAGGTGGCGCTGGTGGGCCTTGCGGATGAGGAAGCCGATCTGGGCGTCGAGCACGTAGGGACGCTTGCGCGGAGGCTTCGCCGGCGCGTCCTGCGCCTCGGCTGCGGGCGCGGAGGCCACGTCGGCGGAGGCCGCGCCAATCTGGGCCGGCGTCTTCCTCGCGCGCGCTGGCATCCGCCGTTTCCTTCCTGGCTCGATCCGACCGCCCGCGCCGAAGACGGGCCCACCCGCAATACACGCCCGGCGGCGGAAGGAAAACTCGCGTGCGCTGGGACGGCACGGCGCGAGGCGGTCGCTCGACGCGGCTCCCCTGCGGCAGGCGCGCGCTCGCATGCTGTCGCACGAATGCGCCTCGCGCCCGATCGCCATGGGCCCCGACGCGAGGCCTAAATGTCGGACGCGATGCACTTGGACGGCTCGCACGTGTAGGCCCGGAGGTTATTGACGCGACAGAACGTCGCGGACGGGGTCATCAACAGACGTTCCTCTTTGCTTACACTTATGGTGAAATCAATCTTTGATAGCGAATCTCTTATATAAATTGTCGCCACTGCCGCGAGGCAGCGTAGAACCGGCAGCGTCGCCGCAGGCGCGGCGGGCATAAATCACGCACGCTCCGCGCGTATATCCTCCACTTGCCTACGGTGACCGACGGCGATTAGCTCGCTGTAGGCGCGAACGAATTGTGGGGCCGCCGGCCGGCCGCAGCGTTCCGTCATGCTCGAAGTGTGATCATTGGAGAGATAGTATTCGAGATCGCCAGGCGCGTGATCAGGACGCAAAAATGTTCGTTTCGGCATCAAAAATGAATATCAAGAGATCGTCTGGTCTACGGTTGAATCTGAAAACGTCGAACCCTTCTGCTTTTGCGGCGTCTCAGCTCAAGAACGGTCGTCTTTCCAGGGTATCGCGTAATCAGGCGAGATCCCTTGCCGAGGCGATAGAGCGCTTCTTTCGCGAAGCGACGGTGAAGAAGGGCACGCGGCGGACCTATCGATCGAACGCGAAGAACTGGCTCTCGGCTTTCCCGCTCCTGCGCCTCGACGAGATCGACCGGTCGACGCTCGCGCTCTTCGTCTCGCGCCGCAAGGATCGAGGTGTCAGCGACACGACGATCCGCCGCGACATCGCCTTCCTCGGCACGGTCTGCTCGATGGCGATCTCGTGGGGCTGGCTCGAGGCGAACCCGATCACCGCGCTGAGCAAGAAGTTCCTCAAGGAGGCGCCGCCACGCACGCGATTCCTGACGCGGCGCGAGTTCGAGCGTTTGCACGCGGCGGCGTCCGAGACGCTCAAGCCGCAGCTCGTGCTGGCGGTGGAGACGAGGATGCGCAAGGAGGAGCTGCTCTCGCTGACGATCGACGCGATCGACCTCTCCCGCCGCGAGATCCATTTGCAGGAAACGAAGACGAACTCCCCGCGTCGGGTCCCGCTCTCGGACGTGGCGATCGCGACGATCTCCGACCTGATCGCGAAACCGGGGCGGCCGCGCTCGCGCTTCCTGTTCTGCAAGCCGGACGGCACGCGGATCCTGTGCAACAAGAAGGGCTTTCGCGCCGCCTGCGCGCGCGCGGCCATCGCCGACTTCCGCTTCCACGACCTGCGCCACACGTTCGCATCGTGGTGGGTCCAGTCCGGCGGGGACCTCTACAAGCTCAGCCGCGTGCTGGGACATCGCACGCTGCAGATGAGCGCGCGGTACGGGCATCTGCGGACGGACGATCTCCACGAGGAGATGCGCAAGGTGGGGAAGCGGCGGGGGTGAAGGGGAGCCGGTTTCCGCGGTCGAGGCTGAAACGGGAGAAGCCCCGGCGCGAGGCCGGGGCTTCGGGAGATCCGAGGGGACGGATCAGAAGTCGCGCTGGATGCGCAGACGGCCGGCCCAGCGGGAACCGTCGTCGGTGAACACGCCAGCCACGTCGGCACCGTCGCGCTGAACCTGGACACGACGATCGGCGTCGATCTGCGTGTAAGCGACATCAGCGGCGAACGTGAGCCCCGCCACCGGGCGCCAGTTCAGCCGCGTGCCGACCTGCCACCAGCTGTAGCCGAAGAAGTCCTCGCTCTCGGCCGTGGCGCCCACCGCGACGGCCTCGCGCGCGCCCGTCGGCACGTCGACCTCGCCATACGCGCCCTGGAGGTCCGACCAGACGGTCGGCGTCCAGTAGTGACGGAACGCCGCAGCGATGGACCACGCCTCGGTCGTGACCAGCCCGGTGCCTGCCGCATTGAGGTAGGCGTCGCTGGTGCCGACCTCGAACTCCGCCACGGTGTCCACCGGATCGGCGTAGTTGATGGCACCGTCGGCGTAGACCGCCTGGACCCAGAGGGCGTCACCGGCGGCGATCATGGGCAGGTTCACGTTGATGCCCGCGCCGATCGCCCAGCCGAGCTCGTCGTCGACACCGACGAAGTTGTCGCTGTTGTCGTGACGGATCTGGTGAAGGGCACCCATGACCTGGGCCGAACCCCACGCCTGAGCGACGTTGAGGTTGGCGACGAGGTCGGGGAGTTCCTGACCACCGTACACGAAGCGATCCGCGGCCGTAGCGCCGTACGTCGCGTCGCCCGTCAGCGTCCCGATGCCCGGCAGATCGGTGTCCTCAGGGATGGTCGTCCCGCCGTCCCGTTCGTCGAGCCCAGTACGCCGGTACTTGCCATCCTCGACCGAGATCGTCGCCGAGAAACCGGGGCCGAACGTTGCGGTGTAGGCCAGGAGTTCCACGGACGGATCCGAGAGACCCTCGGACACGGACAGCAGATTGCCGCCGAAGAACGAGAAGAACGACGTGATGCGACCCGCCGTCAGGCCAGCGAACTGGATGAAGCCCTGGTCGAGAACCGCGCGACCCTCGTCGGCCGCGTCGTCGGCTCGGTCGGCGTTGATGCGGATGAACGAGCGCAGCGTGCCGAACTCCGTCAGGGTGCGGGCGTCGAACGCGATCGAGCCGCGCGCGAAGAAGTCGATCGCATCCTGCTCGGCATCGGGGTCGCCATCGACGTACTCCGCGAAGCGATACTCGGTCCGGACGTAGCCGGAGATCTGCAGGCAGGTCTCCGTGCCGGGGACCACGAAGAAGCCCGTGCCGCCGATCGGGGCGTTCGGGCAGGTGCGGACGTAGTCGACCGGCGCCGCGGCGCGGACCGGAAGATCGGCAGTCTTCGGGGTTTCGGCGCCCCCTCCCGCCCCGCGGCGTCGCCGTCGGACCCGGGGCTTGAAACCACACCGCGAAGAGGTCATTGGAGGCGGCATGCGCCGGCCCGTCGGGCGCGGCGTCGCTCACGCCGGGAGAGCCTCATGACCGCCACCCTCATCGACGGCAAGGCCTACGCCGCGGGCCTGCGCGCGCGCGTGGCGGAGGACGTCCGCGCCCTCGCGGCCCTGGGCGTCGTGCCGGGCCTGGCGGTCGTCCTCGTCGGCGAGGACCCCGCGAGCCAGGTCTACGTGCGCAACAAGGCGGCGCAGACGGGCGAGGCGGGGATGCGCTCCTTCCAGCACCGCCTGCCCGCCTCGACCAGCCAGGCCGAGCTGCTCGCCCTCGTCGCGACCCTCAACGCCGACCCCGCCGTCGACGGCATCCTGGTCCAGCTGCCGCTGCCCGCGCAGATCGACGCCCAGGCGGTGATCGAGGCGATCGTGCCGGAGAAGGACGTCGACGGCTTCCACCCGGTGAACGTCGGGCGCCTCGCCACCGGCATGCCCGGCCTCGTTCCCTGCACGCCGCTGGGCGCGTCGATGCTGATCGCGTCGGTCCGCCCCGACATCGCCGGGCTCGAGGCGGTGGTGATCGGGCGCTCGAACATCGTCGGCAAGCCGATGGCGCAGCTCCTGCTCCAGCGCTCGGCGACGGTGACCATCGCCCATTCGCGCACCCGCGACCTCGCCGACGTCTGCCGGCGCGCGGACGTGCTCGTCGCGGCGGTGGGGCGGCCGGAGATGGTGCGGGGAGACTGGATCAAGCCCGGCGCGATCGTCATCGACGTCGGCATCAACCGGGTGCCGAGACCGGAGGCGGGCGCGGGCGAGACGCGGCTCGTCGGCGACGTCGCCTTCGCGGAGGCCGCGGCGGTGGCGAGCGCGATCACGCCGGTGCCGGGCGGCGTCGGGCCCATGACGATCGCCTGCCTGCTCGCCAACACGCTGCAGGCGGCGCGGTCCCGCCGCGGGCTCTGAGGCCGAAACGAAAGAAGGCCGCCCGGAGGCGGCCTTCCCATGAGCGTCGTGCGTAGGCGGCGGGGTAGCCCGTGCCTCACGCGACCTTCTTGCGGCCGCGGCCGCGGGCCGGCGCGGGGGCGGCCTCCGGCTCGGCCTTGCGGCGCTGCGCGCCCAGGCCCATGGCCTTGGCGAGCTCGGAGCGGGCACTGGCGTAGTTCGGGGCGACCATCGGGTAGTCCGCCGGCAGGCCCCACTTGGCGCGGTACTGGTCGGGCGTCATGTCGTACTTCGTGCGCAGGTGGCGCTTGAGCGACTTGAACTTCTTCCCGTCCTCCAGGCAGATGATGTAGTCCGGCGTGATCGACTTCTTGATCGGCACGGCGGGGACGGGCGCCTCGACCGGCTGCTCGGTCGCGCCGGTGGCCACCTTGGTCAGCGCGCCGTGCACGGCGTCGATCAGGCCGGGCAGCTCCGCCGTCGGCAGCGAGTTGTTGCTCACGTAGGCCGAGACGATCTCCGCGGCGAGCTCGATGTAGTTGTTCGGTTGAGTCGTGTCGCTCATTGAGCCGGTCCTAATCTCGTGACAGGGGATCGAGAGCGAGCGGAGCTGCATGCGGCGCTTTACCGAACACCGAATCGCGATCCCGCTCACGCGTCGTCTATGACGTCAGGTCTTTCAGGTACGTGAATTCGGTCCGCGCGACAAGTCCTCTGCGAATAAAAATCAGTTCATTGCACGGTAAGGCCAACGCGCTCATCCCTGGGACGCTTGCGGCAACGGTGCCGCAGCATCCGCGGCAAGAATAAGGCTCGGCTGACAAGCTTCCGTAACTCTTGCCGCGCCCTGCCCGGACGTGGAGCGGTTCGGTTTTGCGGGATGGGCTGCCTCGCCATGCCGAGGTGTCCGCGTGATTCGGCGAACGCGCACCCGCCGTCATGGGCGGAGACGCTCCCCCGCCGTCGTACTTCGGCGACGATCCTTGCGGGAAGCGGGCGGCACCGCGTGCGGAACGGCCCACGCGACGTGCGCGAACGCATCCGCGCCCGGCGCGCGGGCGTCGGGCGCCGTGGGATGGGGCGGCGGCGCGCGCGAGCCTGCGCGCGCGTACTAGCGTGCGTGCGCGTAGTAGCGTGCGTGCGCGGACGAGAATGCGCCACGAGAGAACGGGCGTGGAGGATCCGGCACGCCACATCGCCGAGCGCGCGGCCGCCGTCCGCCGTCCGCCGTAACGGAGTCTCTCAGGGGAGAATCGCTCGCGCCGATGCACCGCGGCGTGCGCCGCGCCGGCGCGAGACCGGCGCGACACCCGCGCGCCGGCCGCTCGAGCCGCGCGAAACCGCCTCTTTCCCGCCCGGAGGCCGCCATTCTCGTGGCCTTTGTGCAACACAGCCACCCGAAGAGCCCCCACGGCCGGCATCGGGGCGCAAACGCGCTTGATCCGGCGCGGGACGCACGGCAAACCTTTTCTCGCGACGGGGGGTCCTCGGTCGCAGCTCGTCGTCGGTGCCAAGGGCTCGGCGGCGGGTCACAGGGGAAAAGGGACAGCTTCCGAGTCTCGACGAGTTCTCGTGGCGAAACACCCGGCCCCCCAGGGTCTCGAAACTTTGGAGGTCATCTAATGAAGCTCGCCAAGAGCCTTCTCCTCGGGTCTGCCGCCGGTCTCGTCGCGGTCGCCGGGGCTCAAGCTGCCGATCTTCCGGTCCGCGCCGCGGCGCCGGTCGACTACGTCCGCACCTGCCCGAACGCCCCGATCGGCGGCACGGGCTTCTTCGTCATCCCCGGCACCGAGACCTGCCTGCAGATCTCCGGCTACGTCCGCGTCGAGTATCGCTTCGCCGAGAACCTCGACACGGCCGTCGGCCGCACGCAGGACGACATCGGCTTCTTCGCGCGCGGCTCGCTCGCGTTCGACGCCCGCACGGCGACCGAGATGGGCACGCTGCGCTCGTTCATCCGCATCAACGGCGACCGCGGCGTCGCGGGTGCCGAGGACGCGTACCTCGACCAGGGCTTCATCCAGTTCGCTGGCCTGACCGCCGGTCGCATCACGTCGTTCTTCTCGTTCTTCGGCGGCAACCTGATGTCCGTGTCCGAGGGTCTCTCGGATCCGTCCGTCGAGGTGCTCGCCTACACCGCGACGTTCGGCTCGGGCTTCTCGGCCACGATCGCGGTCGAGGACGGCCTCGCTCGCCGCACCGGCATCCGCACGGCGGCCGGCGCCAACATCTACGGCGGCCAGGAGCTGCCGGACCTCGTCGCCAACCTGAACGTCTCGCAGGCGTGGGGCTCGGCGCAGGTCATGGGTGCCCTGCACCAGGTCCGTCACAGCGTCCCGAACGTCACGATCGACGACGAGCTCGGCTGGGCGATCGGCGCCGGCATCAACATCCGCCTGCCGATGATCGCGGCCGGCGACGCCCTGTGGCTGCAGGCGGTCTACGCCGACGGTGCGGTCTCCTACGCCGATGCCCCGACCACCGTGTCGGAGTTCTCGGTCGGCCTGAACGACGCCTACGTCAACGTGCTCGGCACCTCGCTGGTCACGACCGAGGCGTGGTCGCTCGCGGCCGCCTTCCGTCACTACTGGACCCCCACCATCTGGCAGGACATCCAGGGTGCGTACGGCGAGGTCGACGTTCCGACCACGGCCGCGTTCCAGGCCGCTCCGGGCGCGATCGTCACGACCGCCACGGTGCAGGACTACACCTGGTGGCAGCTCGGCACCCGCCTGAACTGGCGTCCGGTGTCCGGCCTGACCTTCTCGGCCGACGTCGCCTACACGGAGATCGACACCGAGAACCGCGTGTGGGTCTACAACAACGGCGTCCAGTCGCTCGTCGCCACCAACGACGACGGCTCGCGTTGGGCCGGCCGTCTGCGCATCCAGCGCGACTTCTGATCCGTCCCGCACGGTTCGAGAGGAGCCCCGGCGAAAGCCGGGGCTCTTTTCGTTTCGGGAGGTGCTCCGCCCGGGGGGCCATGCCGTCGCACTTGGTACGGACGCACGTCCGATCGACGAGGGGGGCGGGTCCGCCCCCCCCTCCATCCATGGCACGCGATCGCGTCGGCGGGTTCGCACCGGGCGGCTCGGCGAATCGTGGTCGGGTGCGGGACGGGGGATCACGAGAAAGCCGCCCGCCTCGGGCTCGAGGATCGTGTCGCGCACGCCCCCCGCGCATCCTTCACCGGCGGCGCCCCGCGGCTCGAACCCGGCGAACGAGCGCATGGGCAGCGCCGGTGCACGCGGCTCCCCGCGGACGGCGGGAGCGCGAATCCAGTGCTGGAGCCGGAGCGCCGGGACAGGACGGCGCATCCGTTCGCCGAGGGTTCGCGACATGCGGAGGCTCGTCGGCATCGCCGGCTCGACGCCACCTCCAGGACCCGGCCTGGCGGCGAAGCTCGGCAACGCGAACGTCGATTCGGCCACCGGCGGGCGGGCTGCGCGCGAGGACGACCTCCACCCGCGTCTCGCGACGGCGCGCGGGATGCAGCCATTCGGGCGTCCGGCGAGATCTCCCGGTCGAGGCGGCCCCCGGCACCGCACGACCGGCGGGTGCGCGCCGCCGCGGTCGCGAGAGCCGGAGCGTCATCGCTGGGAGTGGAGGCCGGTCGCGCGAGGAAGGAACGATGCAGCCGGACAGGGACCGAGAGCGCCCGAGAGGCTCATTCTGGAGCATCGTCTCGACCACCAACCGATTTTCACATCGTGAGAGGAGGCTGTGTGCGGTCCGGCCGCAAAGTGAAAAAGCCCCGGCTCGCGCCGAGGCTTCTCCATTTCGCATCGAGTTGGATCGGCGGGCCGTCGGGACCGCCTCACCGGGCCCAGATCACTCCCGGTTGCCCATCAGGGCGAGGAGGAACTGGAACATGTTGATGAAGTTCAGGTACAGCGACAGGGCACCCATCACGGAGACCCGACCGGCGGTCTCGCCGTCGAAATTGCCGTAGAGGTACATCTCCTTCAGGCGCTGCGTGTCCCACGCGGTGAGGCCCGCGAAGATCAGCACGCCGATGATCGAGATGGCGAAGGCCATCGCCGACGAGGCGAGGAAGATGTTGACCACCATGGCGATGATCAGGCCGATCAGGCCCATGATCAGGAACGAGCCCATGCCCGACAGCGAGCGCTTCGTCGTGTAGCCGTAGAGGCTCAGGCCACCGAAGGCCGCGGCCGTGACGAAGAACACCTGCACGATCGACTCGCCCGTGAAGACGAGGAAGATCGTCGACAGCGACAGGCCCATCACCGCCGAGAACAGGAAGAACATGGACCGCGCCTTGGCGGCGCTCATGCTCTCGATCTTGAAGGTGAAGAAGAAGATGAAGGCGAGCGGGGCCAGCATCAGCACCCAGCGCAGCGGGCTGGCGTACAGCGTCTGGGCGACCGCCGGGGACGACGCCGCCACGAGGTAGGTCGCGAAGGCGACGACGCCGGTGATGCCGAGCCCGAGCGCCATGTTGTTGTAGACACCGAGCATGAACGCCCGCAGGCCCTGGTCGATCTCGGCCTGCGGACGCGCCACGCCGGTGCCGTAGGCGAAGCGGTTCTGGTCGTTCATCGGAACCCCATCCTCTCGAGAATTGAGCCACGGTCCGCGCGACGTCTCGAAGGCGTCGACGCTCCGTCGCCGCGCGAGGGCGGCGTTTCAGCTGCGAATATGTGGGGTCGGGCCACGCTTCGCAAGGCCCTCTCGCGCGCGAGACGTCGCAGGCGAAGAAGAATCGTGAACAGTTTTCGCCGCGATCGTGAAGAATGGCGGCGGCGGCGCGTATATCTCCAGCCACGCCATGTATATTTCGAAGAGAGCGGCCCTCCCCCCCCGGACGGGCGAGAAGTTCCGCTACAGTGTCCGCAGATAGGGCGCCGGCTTCTGGGAGAGGATGCGCCAGGTGCCGAGCAGGCCGAAGGTCACCGTGACCACGATCGCGATCGCCGCGGCTGCGATCGGCCCGGCCCAGACCATCGCGAACTCGAGGTTCATGATCTGCGTGACGATCACCCACCCCGCGAGCGCGCCCGCGACGAGGCCGAACACCGCGGTGGCGAGGCCGAGCAGGCCGTACTCCAGCGCGT
This sequence comes from Salinarimonas sp. NSM, assembly GCF_052380005.1. NCBI lineage: Bacteria > Pseudomonadati > Pseudomonadota > Alphaproteobacteria > Hyphomicrobiales > Salinarimonadaceae > Salinarimonas > Salinarimonas sp. NSM. The sequence continues at coordinate 172,594 of NZ_JBQTCJ010000002.1, read as the reverse complement.
AGGCGCCCACCAGCTTGGCCCGCGTGGCGCCGAGCGTCTTGAGCACGACGGCGTCGTAGAGGCGCGCCCGGTGCCCCGCGGCGAGCGCGCCGGCGAGCACGAGCACGCTCGCCGCCACCGCGATCGAGGAGGCGCCGCGGATGGCGAGCACGAGCTGCTCGACCACGGCGTTCACCGCCTCGAGCGCGTCCTTCACCCGCACCGAGGTCACCATCGGGTAGGTGCGCGCCGCTTCGCGCAGGAGCGCGATCTCGGCCTCCTCGGTCGCGGCATCGTCGGGCAGCGTGAGGGTCGCGATGTGCGCGTGCGGAGCGCCTGCGAAGGTGTTGGGCGAGAACACCATGACGAAGTTGATGCCGAGCGATTCCCACTCGACCCGGCGGAAGTTCGCGATCGTCGCCGAGATGTCGCGCCCGAGCACGTTGACCACGACTTCGTCTCCGATCGAAAGACCGAGCCCCGCGGCGAGCTCGTCGTCGAAGGAGACGAGGTTCTCGCGCGGGTCCTCGCCCCACCATTCGCCGGCGACGATCTCCGAGCCCTCCGGCATCTCGGCCTCGTAGGTGATGCCGCGATCGCCGTCGAGCACCCAGGCCGCGTCCGGATCGGCGGCGATCTGCTCGACCGGCACGCCGCCGAGCGAGACGAGCCGCCCGCGCAGCATCGGCACGCGCTGGATCTCGCTCCCTGGCGCCTGCGCCCGGAGGAAGCCCGCGAAGCCGTCGATCTCCGAGGATGGGATGTCCACGAAGAAGAAGCTCGGCGCCTCGTCGGGGAGCCGCTCGGTCAGCTGGCGGCGCATGTTGCCGTCGATCACCGCGAGCGTGACGAGGAGCGTGATGCCGAGCCCGAGCGAGAGCACGAGCGAGGGCGTCAGCGCGCCGGGCCGGTGCACGTTGGCGAGCGCGAGCCGCGGGGCCGCGGCGCGCGGGCGTGGCAGGCGCCGGGCGAGCGCCATCATCCCCGTTGCGACGACGCGCAGGAGCACGAAGGCCGCGGCCGCCGCGCCGATGAAGATCAGCGCCACGCGCCGGTCGAAGGCCGCGAAGACCGAGAGCGCCAGCAGCGCCGCGATGGCGAGCGCGACCCCGGCGACGTAGCGCCGGCGCGGCCAGCGGCGGTCGGGATCGATCTGGTCGCGGAACAGCCCCGAGACCTGGATGTCGTGGGCGCGCCCGAGCGGCGCGAGAGAGAAGGCGAGCGCGGTGAGCAGCCCGTAGAGCGCGGCGAGCAGGAGCTCGACGGGCGCCAGCGTCGGCGCGATCGGGATCGGAAGAATCGCGCCGAGCGCGGCCGCGAGCGCGAAGGGCAGAGCCGCCCCGAAGGCGAGCCCGATCGCGATGCCGATGCCGGCGATCAGCATCACCTGCGTGAGGTAGATCGCGACCACCCGCCCGCCCGGCGCGCCGAGGCTCTTGATGGTGGCGATCGACTCGCGCTTGCGATCGACGAAGCCGCGCACGGCGTTGGCGACGCCCACGCCCCCGACGATGAGCGCGGTGAGCCCGACCAGCGTCAGGAACTGCGCGAAGCGCTCTATGTTGCGCTCGAGCCCCGGGTCGGCGTTGAGTCGCGAGCGCACCCGCCAGCCCGCCTGCGGCTGCGCCGCCTCGATCGCTTCCTGCGCGCGGGCGAGGAGCGCGTCGTCGTTCGCCGGTCCGGCGAGGTCGAGCCGGTAGGTGAAGCGCACCAGGCTGCCCGGCTGGACCAGCCCCGTCGCGTCGAGCGCCGCGCGCGAGACGAGGAGACGCGGGCCGAAGTCGAAGCCCGCCTGGATCTTGTCCGGCTCCGAGCGCAGCACCGTGCGCAGCGCGATCTCCTGCGTGCCGATGCGGATCGTGTCGCCGATATCGAGGTCGAGCCGGCCGAGCAGCACGGGGTCGACGGCGGCGCCGTAGACGCCGTCCGCCTCGGCGAAGATCGCGGCGGGCGGCATCGGCGGCTCGGTGACGAGGTCGCCGGCGATCGGATAGGCGGCGTCCACCGCCTTGATCTCGACGAGCGCGGCACCGGTGTCGGCGTTGGCCATGCCGCGCAGCGTGGCGACGAGGGAGACGTCGCCCCAGTCCTCCAAGGTGGCGATCTCGGCGGGCGTCGCCTCGCGGTGGATCAGGCGGAAGCTCAGGTCGCCACCCAGCAAGGTGCGCCCCTCCCGGGCCAGGCCCTCGGTGAGCGCGCGCGACACCGACGAGACGCCGGCGATCGCCGCCACGCCGAGCGCGATGCACGCCAGGAAGATGCCGAAGCCGCGCAGGCCGGAGCGCAGCTCGCGCAGCGCGAGGCGCAGGACCAGGGGAAGCGAGGAGATGCCCGCGCCCCGCTTCGGGGCCGCGCCGGAGACTGTGCCGTGCATGGTCGCCTCGTCCCTCACGCCGCCGCCGCGTCCGCATCCGCCTCGATCCGGCCTGAGCGCAGGCGGATCATGCGGTCGCAGGCCCGCGCGAGGCCGGTGTCGTGGGTGACGAGGACGAGCGTCGCGCCGCGCTCGCGCTTCAGGGCGAAGAGCAGGTCGACGATCGAGCCGCCGGTCGTCTCGTCGAGGTTGCCGGTGGGCTCGTCGGCGACGAGGATCGCCGGATCGGGGGCGAGCGCGCGGGCGATGGCGACGCGCTGCTGCTCGCCGCCGGAGAGCTGGGCGGGATAGTGCGAGAGCCGCTCGCCCAGCCCGACCGCCCGCAGCTCGGCGGAGGCGCGGTCGAAGGCGTCACCCTTGCCCGCCAGCTCCAGCGGCAGGGCGACGTTCTCGAGCGCCGTCATGGTGGGCACGAGGTGGAACGACTGGAAGACGATGCCGATGCGCCGGCCGCGGAAGCGCGCGAGCGCGTCCTCGTCCATGGCGGTGAGCTCCTCGCCCTCGATCGTCACGCGCCCCGCATCGGGCCGCTCGAGCCCCGCCATCGTCATCAGCAGCGTCGACTTGCCCGACCCCGAGGGCCCGACGAGGCCGATCGCCTCGCCACGGTCGACGCCGAGCGACACGCCCTTGAGGATGTGCACCCGCGCCGGGCCGCGCCCGAGGCTCAGCTCGACGTTTTCGAGGACGATGCTCTTGCCGCTCATGCGAACGATCCGATCTTCATGCGTTGACATGCCTTCGGCCGGCTCGCCCGCCGGCGCGGGGCGGGCCGCCCGGCCCGTCCACGACATCAGATATGGGGTAGAGATCGCCATGCGCCACATGCGCCCGCTCGCCACACGGCTCGCCGCCTGCCTCCTCGCCTTCGGCGTGGGGCTCGGCCTCGCTGCCCCTGCGGCAGCCCAGAACGCGTCCGGCGCCGGCGAGAACGGCGCGATACGCATCGTCGCGTTCGGCGACAGCCTGATGGCGGGCTACCAGCTCCCCGGCAGCGCCGCCTTCCCCACCGTGCTCGACCGCGCCCTCGACGCGGCGGGCTACGCCGATGTCGAGATCGTGAACGCCGGCGTCTCCGGAGACACCGCGGCGGCCGGCCTCGCCCGGCTCGACTGGTCGGTGCCCGACGGCACCGACGGCGTCATCCTCGAGCTCGGCGCCAACGACATGCTGCGCGGGCTCGACCCCGCCCGCACCTACGAGACGCTCGACGCGATCATCGAGCGGCTCACGGAGCGCGACATCCCCGTCCTCCTCGCCGGCATGTACGCCGCGCGCAACATGGGCCCCGACTACGTGGAGGCCTTCGACGCCATCTTCCCGCGTCTTGCCGAGGAGCACGACCTCGTGCTCTACCCCTTCTTCCTGGAGGGCGCGCTCGGGAACCCCGGGCTGATGCTGGACGACGGCATCCACCCCAACGCCGAGGGCGTCGAGGTGATGGTGGAGCGCATGCTCCCCACCGTGGTCCGCTTCCTCGACGAGCGGGTCCTCCCCGGGCAGGGCTGACGCGGCGCCCGCCGCAGCGGCGAGACGACGACAGGGAAGGCACGAGAGACATGCATTACCGGCCGCTCGGGCGCACGGGCCTCGAGGTCAGCGCGCTGTGCCTCGGCACGATGACCTTCGGCGAGCAGAACAGCGAGGCCGAGGGCCACGCCCAGCTCGACCACGCCCGCGAGCGCGGCATCAATTTCATCGACACCGCGGAGCTCTACCCGATCCCGCCCAAGGCGGGCACGCAGGGCGAGACGGAGCGCATCGTCGGCACCTGGATGAAGGCACGGCGCAACCGCGCCGACGTGATCCTCGCCACCAAGGTCGTCGGCCGCTCGCAGAACACCTGGTTCCGCGACGACGGCGCGCCCGCCGAGCTGTCGCGCGCGCAGATCCTGGAGGCCGTCGACAAGAGCCTGAAGCGGCTGCAGACGGACTATATCGACCTCTACCAGATCCACTGGCCCGACCGCGCCGTCTCCCAGTTCGGCGCCAATCCCGTGATCTACAAGCCGACGAGCGGCCCCGAGCACCCGATCGAGGAGACGCTTTCGGTGATGGACGAGCTCGTGAAGGCGGGCAAGGTGCGCCACATCGGCCTCTCGAACGAGAGCGCCTGGGGCACGATGACGTTCCTGAAGCACGCCGAGGCGAAGGGCCTGCCCCGCATCGCGTCGATCCAGAACGCCTATTCCCTCGTCAACCGCACCTTCGAGGGCGGGCTCGCCGAGATCGCCCGGCGCGAGGACGTCGGGCTCCTCGCCTACTCGCCGCTCGCGCAGGGCTACCTCACCGGCAAGTACGAGGGCGGCGCGCGACCCGCCGGCGCGCGGCGCACGCTGTTCGACAGGCTCCAGCGCTACGAGACGCCCGGCGCGCCCGCCGCGATCACCGCCTACGTCGCGCTCGCCCGCGAATGGGGGCTCGACCCAGCGCAGATGGCGCTCGCCTTCGCCGCATCGCGGTCGTTCACGACGTCCGTCATCATCGGCGCGACCACGTCGGCGCAGCTGAAGACGAACGTCGACGCGCTCGACGTCGCGATCACGCCCGAGCTCGAGGCGCGTATCGACGCGATCCACCTGCGCCACACCAACCCCTGCCCGTGAGGGGCGGCGCCGGTCGCTCTTGCCGGCTCCGCGTCGCCGTGCGAGCTTCCCGCGGCACCATCTCCGGGGCGTCGCCCCGGAGCCTTCTCGCCGAGAGCCCGCCGCCTCCATGCCCGCCCCTCGCGTCCCCGTCTTCGACGGCCACAACGACGCCCTCCTGCGCCTGCTTCTCTCCGGCCATCCGCGGCCGGAGGAGGGCTTCCTCGCCGGCGAGCGGCTGTGCCACCTCGACCTTCCGCGGGCGCGGGCGGGCGGCTTCGTCGGCGGGCTGTTCGCCATCTACGTCCCCGATCCGACGGGGGCCGGTGTCGAGGCGGACGCGCTGATGACGCGCCCGCGCTACGACGTTCCCCTGCCGCCCGCCCTCGATCGCGGCTGGGCCCGCGACGCGACGCTCGCCATGCTCGCGATCCTGCTGCGGCTCGAGCGCGCCTCGCGGGGCGCGCTTGCGATCTGCCGCAGCGTGCCCGACATCGAGGCGGCGATGGCGCGCGGCGCGATCGCCATGGTCGCGCATCTCGAGGGCGCCGAGGCGATCGACCCGGACCTGCGCACGCTGGAGGTCCTGCACGCGGCGGGCCTGCGCTCGCTCGGGCCCGTTTGGAGCCGCCCGACGATCTTCGGCGAGGGCGTGCCCTTCCGCTTCCCGTCGGGCCCCGACATCGGCCGCGGGCTCACCCCGGCCGGCGAGGCGCTGGTGCGCGCCTGCAACGGGCTGCGGATCATGATCGATCTCTCGCACCTCAACGAGCGCGGCTTCTGGGACGTGGCGCGGCTGAGCCGCGCGCCGCTCGTCGCGACCCACTCGAACGCCCATGCCGTCTGCCCCCACGCCCGCAACCTCACCGATGCGCAGCTCGCCGCCATACGCGAGAGCCGCGGCATGGTGGGGCTCAACTTCGCCACCTCGTTCATCCGCCCGGACGGGCGGCGCGACGCGGCCACGCCGCTTTCGATGATGGTCGACCACATCGACCATCTGGTCTCGCTGGTCGGCATCGACGGCGTGGGCCTCGGCTCGGACTTCGACGGCGCGACGATGCCCGACGCGATCGGCGACGCGCGCGGGCTGCCCAACCTCGTCGCGGCGCTCGCCGAGCGCGGCTACGGCGGCGAGGCGCTGGAGAAGATCTGCTGGCGCAACTGGCTGCGGGTGCTCGACGCGACCTGGCGGGCGTGACGCGTGATCAGTGCGCGGGCGGGGCCGCCGCCTCGTCGATCGCCTGTGCGCGCCGGGCGGCGGGTCGACCCATGGTCCGCTCGGCATAGGCCTCGAAGGCGGGCCGCTTCTCCAACGTGCCGAAGGTGAGACCCCAGCCCACCTGCGCGCCGAGGAGCACGTCCACGGCGCTGAAGCGCTCGCCCAGGATGAAGGGTCCCGCCGCGACGGCGCCCTCCAGCGCGTCGAGCATGCGCTCGAAGCTGCCGTAGCCCACCATCCGCGACCGCTCCGGCGGCGGTACGAAGCCCAGGGCGCGATTCGTCACCGCCGCCTCCATCGGTCCGGCCCCGAAGAAGAGCCAGCGGTAGTACGTGCCGCGCTCCCGCGAGCCGTGCGCCGGTGCCAGCCCCGCCTCCGGGAAGGCGTCGGCGAGATAGGCGCAGATGGCGGCGACCTCGGTGACGACCGTCTCGCCGTGCCTGAGCGCGGGCACCTTCGCCATCGGGTTGATCGCGCGGTAGGCCTCCCCCTGCATCTCCTCGCCGTACTGCACGATCTCGACCGCGTAGGGCGTGCCGATCTCCTCCAGCATCCAGCGGGCGATGCGCCCGCGCGACATCGGGTTCGTGTAGAGAACGAGCTCGTCGGCCATTTTCGTTTCCTCCGCTCCGGTCGACGGCGGTATAGCGCGCGGCGCGCCGCCGCGCGACCGTTGCGCGCGCCCCCGCGCGGGGAACCGCGCCGCTCGCCCTCCTGTTGCCGTGGCAGGATCACCTGCGACAGGACGGAGAGACGCCTCGTGACGAACCGTATCCCCCACCTCGCCGCCGCCAGCCTCCTCGCCATGGCCGCGTCTTCGGCCACGCACGCGCAAGGGAGCGCGGCCGCGCCGGGCGCGACCGCCGTCAGCCCCGCGGTCCCCGCCTTCCAGGACCAGGAGGTCGGCAAGCGATTCCGGGTCGAGCCCGCCGACCTGCCCCCGCCCCAGCCCGACGAGGCGGTGCGCAACCCGGCACTCACCATCGCTCGGGACGGCCGCACGCCCAACGTTCCGGAGGGCTTCGAGGCGGCGCTCTTCGCCGAGCTCGACGGGCCGCGCAAGCTCTTCGTGCTCGAGAGCGGCGATCTCCTCGTGGCGCGCCAGTCGCAGGGCGACGTGATGTTCCTGCGCGACTCGGACGGCGACGGCACCGCCGAGACCGTGAGCCTGTTCGCCAGCGGCTTCCAGCAGCCCTACGGCATCGCCCGCATCGAGAGGGGCGAGAACGCCGGCGACGTCCTCGTGGCGGACGTGCGCGGCATCTGGCGCGTGCCCTATGCCGACGGCGAGATCCGCGCCACCGGTGCGGAGCTCTTCTACCCCTCCCCCCGCTCGGAGGTGCCGGAGGACCAGCGCCGGCCGCAGGCGCCGATGGACCATTTCGCGGTGACCGACGAGGGCGTCTTCGGCCGCCCGATCGGCCACACCACGCGCTCGCTGCTGCGTGACGAGGAGGCGGGCGTCATGTACGTGGGCGTCGGCTCGGCGGGCAACATCGCCGAGGAGGCGGAGCCGCGCGCCACGATCCAGGCCTTCGACCTCGACGGGTCGAGCCAGCGCACCTACGCCTCCGGCACGCGCAACCCGATCGGCATGGCGCTGCACCCCGAGACGGGCGCGCTCTGGGCGATCGTGCAGGAACGCGACGGGCTCGGCGACGAGCTCGTGCCGGACTTCCTGACGCAGGTCGAGGAGGGCGGCTTCTACGGCTGGCCCTGGGCCTATGCCGGCGGCCTGGAGCAGCCGGGCTTCGCCGAGCGCGCGCCGGAGAAGGTCTCGGCGACGATCACGCCCGACCTCCTGTTCGAGGCGCATTCCTCGGCGATGAACCTCGCCTTCTACGACGCCGGCATGTTCCCGGAGGAGTACAGCGGCGACGCCTTCGTGGCGCTCAAGGGCTCCTGGAACCGCGCCGACCCCACCGGGTACAAGGTCGTGCGCGTGCCGTTCGAGAACGGCGAGCCGGAGGGTGGCTACGAGAACTTCATGACCGGCTTCTGGGTCGAAGGCGACGAGCGCGCCGTGGTCTGGGGCCGCCCGACGGACGTCGCCGTAATGCCCGACGGCGCGCTGATCGTCGCCGACGAGACCGCCGGCACGCTGTGGCGCGTGACGTACGACGCGCCGGAGGCGACCGGGACGACGGGCGGGTCGCCGGCCGTCGAGGACGCCACCGCGCAGTGACGCGCGGCCCCGCCTCCCCCTCGCATCGCGGGGGGAGGCGCTCAGGGCACCGCGTCGAGATCCGCGATCGTCGCCTCCGGCGCGAGATCGGCGTACTCGTCGGGCGCGCCGGACCGGTTGACCCACGCGGCGGCGAAGCCGTAGGCGACGGCGCCGGCGACGTCCCAGCGGTTAGACGAGACGAACAGCACGTCCGAGCGGGCGCATCCGAGCTCGGCCTCGACGAGGGCGTAGGTGCGCGGGTCGGTCTTGAACACACGCACGCGATCGACCGACAGCACGGCGTCGAGGGCGCCGCCGATGCCCGCCGACGCGACGGCGTCGGCGAGCATGGCCTCGTCGCCGTTCGAGAGGATCGCGGTGCGCGCGCCCCGCGCGCGCAGCCGCGCGAGCGTGCGGGGCACCTCCGCGTAGGCGTCGAGCGTGCGATAGCTCGCGAGCAGCGTGTCGCGCACGATCGGGTCGACCTCCGGCGAGCGTGCGAGCGCCTGGTCGAGCGCCAGCTCGGTCAGCCGCCAGAACGGCTCGAAGCGCCCCATCAGCGACAGCGTCCAGGTGTACTCGAGCTGCTTCGCCCGCCAGATCTCCGAGAGGTGCACCGAGGCGGGACCGATGGACGCCGCGTTGCGGGCGACGGCGGAATGGACGTCGAACAGCGTGCCGAAGGCATCGAAGACGACCACGGGGCGGACGTCGAGCATGGCGGGTCCCTTTCGTGCGCGGGCCGCGATCGTGAGGCCCGCGCAGGCCGGACGCAAGCGTCGCGGCGCGCACGGCGCGGCCCCTCAGGCGGGGAACTCCAGCACGAAAACCGATCCGCGGCCAGCCGCGAGGCGCTCGCTCGGATGGGGCCCGCCGTCGGCCCGGCCGTCCCGCGCGAGCTCGTCGACGGCAGCCGGCTCGAAGCGCATGTCGGCTTCCAGCTGCACAGCGAGCGAACGGATCAGCTTCAGCCCGAAGCCGGCGGTCGTCGCGTCCGGGTCGAAGCCGCGGCCGTCGTCGGCGACGCGCAGCTCCACACGCCCGTCGTGCCGGTCGAGCGTGATCGTGACCCGGCCCTCGCCGTCCGGGAAGGCGTGGTCGAATGCGTTCGTGAGCACCTCCGATAGAATCAGCGCGAAGGGCATCGCCCGATCGAGCGTGACCGCCACGTGATCGAGGTCGAAGGCGAAGCGCACCCGCGGGGCGGCGACACCCGGTCCCGCGCCGGGTCCGGTGCCGGCGCCCACGAGCATCTCGCTCAGGCGCCTCACGTAGGCGCCGAGGTTGACGCTCGCGAACTCACCGTGACTGTAGATCAGGTCGTGAACGAGCGCCATCGCCTGCACGCGGCGGATCGTATCCTCGGGCGAGGTGTGCACGCGCTCCTGCATGCGAATCAGGCTCGAGACGATCTGCATGTTGTTCTTGACCCGGTGGTGCACCTCCTTGAGTAGCTGGTTCTTCTCGGCGACCGCCTCCGAGAGCGCGCGTGTGCGCAGCTCCACCTTCTCCTCGAGCGCCCGGTGGCTCCGCCAGGCGAGCGCTCCCAGGAAGAGGAGCGCCGCGACGGCGGGCACGAAGTACGCCACGTAGCCCGCGAGCCGGCTGCGCCAGGCCGCCTCCAGGCTGGCGCGGTCGATCGCGAAGGCGGCATAGACCGGCAGGTCGCCCAGACGCGTCCAGGTCTGGATGCGCGGCTCGCCCTCCGGGGCCGATACGGCCTCGAAGACGATGCTGCGCAGCCCGGCCCCGCCCGTACCCTCGGGATCGAAGCCGACTGCGCTCGGCGTGCCGTCCTCGGCGCGGCCCTCGGCGCCGACCGGCTCGCGCGGGATGCGGCCGGGCAGCTCCGCGTGCGGGGGATGCTTCACCAGCACCTCGCCATTGCCGAGCACGAGGGCGATCTCGCCCTCCGCGGGATAGGCGCTGTCGTAGAAGTCCGTGAAGTAGCTCGGCGCGATCCAGATGCGGATCACGCCCTCGAAATCGCTGCCCACCGGGCCGCTCAGGCGGGGCAGCCTCCGCGTGAAGTAGGCCGCCTCGTCCTCCGGCGGGCCGACGACGAGCATGCCGCCTTCCCGCTGCGCCGCGCGAAACCACGGCCGATCGGAGACGTCGCGCACAGGGACCGGAACGGCGTGGCTCGAGGCGCGCAACCGCCCCTCGCGGTCGACGAGCCAGATCTCGTGCACCTCCTCGAAGTTTCGCTCGATCTCGCCGAGATAGGCCTTCAGCTCCGCCGAGGACGCGATCTCGTCCCAGCTCATGCCGCCGATCCGCCCGCGGATCGACACTGCGACGAGCTCGTGCGTCTGGAAGACGCGCTTGGCGTGCTCGGCGACGGCATCGCGGATGTAGACGATACGCTCCCGCGCCTCGCTCTCGATCGCGCGCCAGTCGTCGGCGGCGGCGAGCCCGAAGAAGACGAGCGGCGCGAGCACCGCCACCACGAGAAAGTAGGGGAGCGCCGCCGGACGTGGCAATCGCGGCACCCTCGGCGCCGTTGGAGCGGCCGAGTCGCGCGGGTCGGGCGGCGGGGTCTGCGTGAGCCTATCGAGCATGTCAGGGGTTCATCGACAGAATTCCGCCTCCGGTGCGCACCACGCGCAACCCGAGCAAGCTCCGCCGGACCGGCCGCATGCGCGAGCGCTCGTCAACCCGCGAGCGACGCGTCCGGTTCCATCCTTTACACTTGTTCGGAGCGTCCGCGGGTCACAGCCGCGCCGGCGATCTTTCCTGAAACATCCGCCCCCCTCTCGAAGTTCGTTCCGGGAAGCCGGATGGGCGCACCCGACGGCGGATGGACTGCCGACCCATGCCTGCGATGACGATCGACATCCTCGACCGCGAGGGGCTGGAAGGCGAGCGCGACGCCTGGGACGCGCTCGCTTCGAACGCCCGCGCCGCGAACCCGTTCTTCACCCGCCCGCTCGTCGACACCCATCTCGCCCACCGCTTCTGCGCGCCGCGCCCACGCTTCGCCTGCGTCCGCTCCGGGGCGCGGCTGGTGGCGCTCCTGCCGGTGACGGCCCGCGCGGGCCGGCTCGGCTGGTGCGACGCGCCCGGCGTGCTCGGCTCGCCCTTCTCGACGCTCTCGACGCCGCTGGTCGCCCGCGACGCGCCGGACGGCTGGGCGGACGGGCTCGTGCGCGCGATCCGCCGCGCCTGCAGGGGCGGCGCCTTCCTGTTCCCGATGCTCCCCGTCGCCTCGCCGATCGGTATCGCTGTGCGCGAGGCTTTCGCGCGCATCGGCGCGGACGTCGCGGCGCTGGCGCCGTTCCAGAGGCCGGTCCTCTCGGTGCGCACGCACTACGAGGCCTACGTCGCAGAGGCGCTCGGCCGCTCCCGGCGCAAGGGGCTCGAGCGCTGCCGGCGCCGCCTCGCCGAGCGCGGACGCGTCGCCCATCGGGTCGCCCGCGGCGGCGCGGCGCTGGCGCGGGCGGTGGACGACTTCATGACGCTCGAGACCGGCGGCTGGAAGGGGCGCCTGGGCACGGCGCTCGGGACGGACCCGGTCACCCGCGCCTTCGCGCGCGAGCTGTTCCTCTCCGCCCGCGGCCCGGTTACGGCGCGCGCCGACGTCATCGCGCTCGACGACGCGCCGATCGCCGCGAGCCTCGCGCTGGTGAGCGCCGGCACCGCTTTCCTGGTCAAGACCGCCTACGACGAGCGCCACCGCGCGCTCGGCCCGGGCGTGCTGCTGGAGGACGCGATCGTGCGGGCTCTCCACGAGGAGCGATTCTGCGACCGGCTCGACTCGGCGACGCTGCCGGGCAGCGTGCTCGAGACGCTCTATCCGGACCGCGTCGCCATCGCCGACCTGGCGGTCAACCTGCGTCCCGGCGATCCGCTGTTCCACGCCCGCGTGGCGACGGAGCGCTGGCAGCGTGACGCCCGCGCGCGGGTGAAGCGCGTCCCCGCGCGCGAGAGTGCCTGAGGCCGCCGCTCACGACCTCGATCACGCGACCGATCACTCGGGGGGCGTCACTCGGCGGGCACCGCCGCCGGGGCGCGGGCGGCCGCCTTGGCGGCCTTACGATCCGCCTGACGCGCCTTGCGCCGGGCGTTCCAGGCGGCGAGATCCGCGAGCGCCATCAGCATCGCCGGCGTGACGATCAGCGTCAGCATGGTCGCGAAGGAGAGGCCGAACACGATCGCGGTGGAGAGCTGAACCCACCATTGCGTGGAGGGCGCCCCGACGTCGACCGCCCGCTGGACGAAGTCGATGTTCACGCCGAAGGCGATGCCGAGCACGCCGAGCACGGCGGTGACGGCGGTGAGCAGCACCGGGCGCGCGCGCTCGTGGCAGGTCCGCAGGATCGCGAGCCTGGCCTCGACGCCCTCCCGGCGCAGCCGGTCGTAGGTGTCGATGAGCACGATGTTGTTGTTCACGATCACGCCCGCATTGGCGATGACGCCGATGCCGGTCATCACCACGCCGAAGGCCTGGCCCATGACCATGAGCCCGATCAGCACGCCGATCGTCGACATGATGACGGCCGAGAGCGTGATCAGCACGCTCGTGAACTTGTTGAACTGCGCGAGCAGGATGGCGAAGATCAGGAACAGCGCCGCGCCGAAGGCGGTGACGAGGAAGGCGCTCGCCTTCTCGCGCTCCTCGTCCTCGCCCTTCATGCGCCAGGTGATGCCCGGGCCGAGGTCCAGCCGGGCGAGCTGCGCCTCCACCGCCGCCTGCACCGCGGCCGACTGCACGCCCTCCGCCACGTTCGCCGTGACGGTGACGACGCGCCGTCCGTCGACGCGGTTGATCAGCCCCACGCGCTCCACCGGCTCGCGGGTGACGAAGTTCGCGATCGGCACCGAGCCCGCGGGCGTGTTCACCCGCAGCTCGTCGAGCTGGTCGAGCGAGCGCCGCTCCTCGGGGAAGCGCACGAGCACGTCGACCGAGGTGTCGGTGTCGTTGGGCCGGTACTCGGTGACCTTGAGCCCGTTGGTGACGAGCTGCACCACGTTGCCGACGGTGAGCGCATTGGCGCCGTAGCGGGCGGCCTCGGCCTTGTCGACCTCGAGCGTCCAGTCGACGCCCGGCAGCGGCAGGCCGTCGTCGACGTCGCGTGCCTCGGGCACGGCGCGCAGCAGCTCGGCCACGCGCTGCGCCGCCGGGAACAGGCGCGCCGGGTCGATCGCGCCGACCTCGATCGTGATCGGCTTGCCGGTCGGGGGACCGGCGGCGGGCTTCGTCACCTCGATGATCGCGCCGGGAATGTCGGCCGTGCGTCCACGGATGTCCGCCATGATCTCGGACGCGGAGCGGCGCTCGCGCCAGTCGACGAGCTCGAACTGAACCGTGCCGACCGTGTCCTCCGTCACCTCCTGCGAGCCGCGCTGGCCCGAGCCGACACGGGCGTAGACCGTCTCGAGCTCGTCCATTCCGATGAGCCGCTCCTCGACCGCGCGCACGAGCGCGTCCTTCTCCTGGATGGCGAGGTTGCCGCGGGCGCGGACCTGGACGAGTGCGAATTCGGGCTCGACGTCGGGGAAGAACTCGACGCCGTTGCCGTAGCGGCCGTAGGTCTGCACCACGGAGACGAGGAGCGCGACGGTGAGCGCGATCGTCACGACCGGATGGCGGGTGACGAGGCGGATGAGGCCGAGATAGGCGCCACGCTCGGGCAGATGCCCTTCCTCGTGGGTCTCCTTCGGCGGCTTGGCGAGGAGCGCGCCCAGCGTCGGGGTGAAGATCAGCGCGATGACGAGGGACGCCGAGAGCGTGGCGATCAGCGTCAGCGGCATGTACATCATGAACTCGCCGACGATGCCCGGCCAGAACAGCAGCGGCGAGAAGGCGGCGACGCGCGTCGCCGTCGCCGCGATCACCGGCCCCGCCATGCGCTTGGCGGCGAGCGCGTAGGCCTGCGGGGCGGCCATGCCCTCGCTCATGCGCCGCTCGGCGAATTCCGAGACGATGATCGCGTCGTCGACGAGCATGCCCACCGCCAGGATGAGCGAGAACAGGACGACGATGTTGACGGTCAGCCCCGCGAGGTAGAGCGCGAGGATGCCCGCCAGGAAGGCGCCGGGGATGGCGATTCCGATGAAGATCGAGGCCCGCGCGCCGAGCGTGTAGAGCATGATCACGATGACGAGCAGCACCGCGGTGATGACCGAGTTCTGCAGCTCGTGGAGCATCGTGCGGATGTCGCCGGACTTGTCCTGCGAGAAGGTGATCTCGACCGTCGCCGGCCAGGTCTGGCGCAGGGCCTCGACGGTGGCCTTCACGGCGTCGACCGTCTCGATCAGGTTCGCGCCGGTGCGCTTGGAGACCTCGAGCACGATCGCCGGCTTGCCGTTGATGCGCGTGATCGAGTCCGGGTCCTTGAAGGTGGGGCGCACCTCGGCGACGTCGCCGAGCCGCACGACGGCGTCCCCGCTCGCGGCGATGGGGAAGTCGAGGATGTCCTGCGCGTTCTCGATGAGCGCGGGCACCTTCACGGCGAAACGGCCGGTGTCGCCCTCGAGCGCGCCGGCGGCGACGAGGCTGTTGCCGGCGTTGAAGGCGTTGATCACGTCGGTGAGGTCGAGCCCGTAGGAGCGCAGCAGCATCGGCTCGGCGATGATCTCGACGACCTCGTCGCGCGCGCCGCGCAGCTCCGCCGAGAGGACGCCCGGCACCTGCTCGATCGCGGTCTCCGCGTCGCGCGCGAGCCGCAGCAGCGTGCGCTCGGGGATGTCGCCGCCGAGCCCGACGACGAGCACGGGGAAGAGCGAGAGGTTGACTTCCTCCACCGTCGGCTCGTCGGCGTCGCGCGGCAGCTCGCTGCGCGCCGAGTCGACCTTGGCGCGCACGTCGGCGAGCGCCGCGTCGCCGTCGAAGCCGGCCTCGAACTCGAGCAGCACGAAGCCGCCGCCCTCGTAGGCGGCCGAGCGCATCTCCTTGACGCTCTCGACCGACTTGAGCTTCGTCTCCATGGGACGCAGCAGCAGCCGCTCGGCATCCTCCGGCGAGATGCCGCGCTGATGCAGGCCCACGTAGACGAGCGGGACCTGGACGTCCGGCTCGGCCTCCTTGGGGATCTCCTGATAGGCGACGAAGCCCGCGATCAGGACGAAGGCCAGGATCGCGAGCGTCAGGCGCGCGTGCGAGATGGCGTAGTCGACGATTCTGCCCATCGGTCTCCCCGGCTCGGCGCCGGGCTCCAGTCTCGAGGATGTCCGCGCGGCCGATCAGCGGCGCGCGGCGGCCAGCGCGAAGGGCACCGGCGCGACGTGCTGGCCCTCGACGACGAAGTCCTGGCCCTGCACGATCACGGCGGCGCCGTCGGGGATGCCCGACACCCACAGCGTCTCGCGCCCGTCCTCGACGAGCCCGACCGGGACGAACGCCACGCGCTCCTCCGCGTCGACGATCCGCACGCCGAGCGTGCCCTCGCCCGAGAAGGTGAGAGCCGAGCGCGGGATCTCGGCGGCCGGCACGGCGGCGAGCGCGAGCGTCGCCTCTGCGGTGATGCCGTCGGCGATGGCGCCCTCGGCGTTGTCGATGCCGATCTCGACGCGGTAGGTGCGCGTGCCCTCGGATGCGCGGTTCGAGACGAAGCGCACCTCGCCCCGCGCCGTCTGGCCGGTGACGAGCCGCACCTCGGCATGATCACCGACGCGCACGCCGCCGAGCTGGCGCTCGGCGATCTCGACGACGACGAGCATCGGGTCGAGCGCGATGATCTCGGCCACCGGATCGCCGACCTGGAGCGCCTGGCCGAGCTCGGCGGGGACCGCGTCGACCACGCCGGCGAGCGGCGCGCGCACGAAGCCGCGGGCGGCCTCCGCCTCGGCCTGGGCGAGCGCCGCTTCGGCGCTCTTGAGGTCCGCCTCGATCTCGGGGCGCTGGAGGGCGGGCAGCGTGCCGTTCTCGATGAGGCGCATGCGCGCCTCGCCCTCGGCGATCCGCTGCTCGAGCCGGGCGCGGGCCTGGACGACCTGCGCCTCGCGGGCCTCGTCGGAGAGGACGGCGACGACGTCGCCCTCCGCCACCTCGGTCCCGCGGCGCACCGCGAGCTCGACGACGGTGCCCTGGGCACGGGTGACGGCGGACGCGCGGCGGTCGGCCCGGGTGAAGCCCGAGAGCGTGATCGTGCGGGCGTGATCGACCACCGGCACGCGGTGGACCGCGACGGCGAAGAGATCGTGCTCCTCGGCCGCCCCTCCCTCGGGCTGCGGCGCGGCGGCGACGGCCGCCTTCGGCTCGCCGAGGAGCGCCGTGACCACCGCCTGGCCGGACGCCACCCAGGCGACGGCGCCGATGACGATGGCGATCGATGCGATACGGGAGGCGTTCATTGCAGAACCTCGGGGGACGTCGCCGGGCGCTCCGGCCCGGGCTCGGATGCGGTCGATGCGCCGTCGATGGCGCCGTGGAGGATGGCGCCGACGAGCGCCAGGACGCGGTCGATCTCGGCGCCCGCGTCGAAGGATTGGGAGACCGCGCGCCGCACGAACAGACCGTCGGCCAGCGTCCCGATCGTCACCGCGAGCGCGCGAGGGTCGGCCTTGGAACGGATGGCGCCACGCGCCTGGGCGAGCGCGAAGGCGCGCTCCAGCCGGCCGGTCACCTCGGTCTCGAAGGCCCGGGTGATCTCGGCGAAGACGGCGTTGCGCGTCGCCTCCGCCCAGATCTCGAGGCAGATCGCGGAGCGCGTCGCGGGCATGGCCCGCAGGTGCTTCTCGCCGATGGCGCGGAAGGCGGCGAGGAAGTCCTGCGCATCGTCGAGCGCTGCGAAGTCGCGCGCCACCTCGGTGCGGTCGCGCTCTCCGAGGGCGATGATCACGGCGTCCTTGTTGGCGAAGTAGCGGTAGAGGTTGCCCACCGACATGCCGGCGGCGGCGGCGATGTCCTGCATCGTCGTGCGATGGAAGCCCGCCCGGGCGAAGCACAGCTCCGCCGCGTCCAGGATGGCGAGGCGCCGGTCCTGGGCGAGGGGCTGCGCGCTCGGCGCGCTCGCGCCCTGTGCTCGGTCGTCCATGGTCTCTCGCTTCCGATCACGGCAACCGCCCGCTGCCGCTGGTGATGCATACGGCCACGATTGAATGAACGCTCATTCAATCGGGATGAACGAGGGTTCATTTGCGCCCGCTGCGACAGGTTGTCAAGGAGAGATGCGCACTGATGGGACTTTCTTCGTTGCGGTGCGGCATGACTGCCCCGCGGGCGTTCCGCTGGTGAGCGCTATCCAGCATCGCTGCAACAGCAATCGCAACACCATTGTAGCAGCAAGGCGATCTATCAAGAGTTGTTCGAATACTGATTTCGTGGTCGGGTCCGCTGGAGCAGCCGCCCCGTTCCGGTCCCGTCACACATTCCCGGCCCGCCGCGAACCCTTCGGGTGCCGGCGCCGGCCGGCCATCCCGGAGGATCTCGCCATGCGCGCTCGTCTCCCCGCGACCGCCCTCGCCGCCGCCACGCTCGCCTTGAGCCCCGGGCTCGCCCTCGCCCCGACGCCCGCCGCCGCCGCCGAGGTCACCTGGCGCATGCAGACGGTCGCGGGTGCCGCGACGACCGAGCTCGACGCTCTCGTGCGCAGCTTCGCCGACCGCGTCGCCGAGGCCTCGAACGGGCGCATGCGCATCGACGTGTTCCCGGCGGGCCAGCTCGTGCCGACGCCGGAAGTGGTCGAGGCGGTCCGCGCCGGCGCGCTGGAGCTCGGCCACACCTATCTCGTCTACTACGTCGGCCGCGAGCCCGCGCTCTACGGCATCAACGAGTGGGCAGCGGGCTACGATCCGCTCCAGGGCGTCGGCTGGTTCTACGACGGCGGCGGCGCCGACCTGCTGCGGCCGGTGCTCGCGGAGCACGGCCTGCACTATCTCGGCGTCTCGCCGCTGCTCGGCGAGCAGCTCTGGCTGACCGAGCCGGTGGAGAGCCTCGACGCGCTCGAGGGCGTGAAGATCCGCTCCACGGGGCTGACCGCCGACGCCTTCAGCCGGCTCGGGGCGGCCGTGGTCTCGATGCCCGCGGAGGAGATCTACACCGGCCTCCAGCGCGGCGTGATCGAGGGGGCGGAGTTCACCTCGCTGCCGATCCACCACGGCCTCGGCTGGCAGGAGGTCGCCCCCTGGGTCGTGCTGCCCTCCTTCACCGCCGGCGGCTCCTCGGACTGGATCGTCAACGGCGACGCCTGGGAGGCGCTGCCGGACGACCTGAAGGCCGTCGTCGACGCGGCCCTGCGCGCCGCCGCCTTCGACTGGTGGCGCACCGCGAAGGCCGAGGAGGCACGGCTGATGCGCGAGATGGCGGACGCCGGCGCGACCTTCCTCGAATGGCCGGCGGACGACATGCGCCGCGTCGAGGAGACGCGCGTGGCGGTGATGAAGGAGGTCTACCTGCCCCGCTCGGAGGCCTTCGCCGCAGCCTTCGCCTCGCGCAACGCCTACCTGCGCTCGCTCGGCCACGCCGTCGCCGACTGACGCGCGAAGCCGGGGAGGGCGTGCGGGGAGGGCGTGCCATGGCCGTGATCGAGGCGATCGTCGCGCGCGTGGGCCGGCTCGCGAGCCTGCTCGTGCTGCCCATGATCGCGATCGTCGTGTGGGAGGTGGGCGCGCGCTACGCCTTCGGCGCGCCGACGATCTGGGCGGGCGAGCTCACCCAGATCCTGTTCGGCGCGCTGTTCTTCCTGTGCGGCGCGGAGGCGCTGAAGGCCCGCGCCCACGTGCAGGTCGACCTTCTCCACCAGATCGTGCCGCCGCGGGTGCGCGCGGCGCTCGACGGGATCGCCCACCTCCTCGTGCTCGCCTACCTCGTGGTGCTCGGCGTCATCGTCCACGCCCGCGTCATCGACGCCGTCGCGAGGCTCGAGCGGACGCGCACGCCCTGGGATCCGCCGATCTGGCCCTCCTGGGTGATCGTCGGGCTCTCGATCGCGCTGATGGCGCTCCAGGCCCTGGCGATCGCGGTCGCGGAGCTGCGCCGCGCCGCGCGGGGGCCGTGATGGAGGGCGCGGCGCTCACCCTCGTCCTGTTCGGGCTCCTGTTCGCGACGGTGCTGATCGGCGTGCCGATCGCCTTCGCGCTCGGCATCGTCGCCATCGTCGTGGGCTTCGTCGAATGGGGGCCGTTCTCGGCCTTCCTGCTGTCGAGCCAGGTCGCCGGCGCGCTCTCCAACCAGACGCTAATCGCCCTGCCCTTCTTCATGTTCATGGCGAGCGTGCTCGCCCGCGCCGGCATCGCCGACGACCTCTACGCGGCCATGCACCTGTGGATGGGCGCGCTGCGCGGCGGGCTCGCGGTGGGCACCGTGCTCGCCTGCGCGGGGATCGCGGCGATGTCGGGGGTGAGCGCGGTGGGCGTGATGGCGATGGGGCGGCTCGCGCTGCCGGCCATGCTGGAGCGCGGCTACGACCGGGGTATCGCGCTCGGCGTCATCCTCGCTGGCGGGGCGCTCGGGCAGCTGATCCCGCCGAGCCTGATCGCCATCGTCTACAGCGGGCTCGCCGGCGTCTCAATCGGCAAGATGTTCCTCGCCGGCGTCGGGCCGGGGCTGCTGCTGACCGCGCTGTTCTGCACCTACGTGCTGGTGCGCGCGGGGCTCGACCCGCGCCTCGCGCCCGCGTTGCCGAAAGCGGAGCGGGCGAAGGTCGGGCGGCGCGAGCGGCTCGTCGCGACGCTGCGCGTCGTCCCGGCCATCGTCGTCGTCCTCGCCGTGCTCGGCTCGATGTTCGCCGGCCTCGCGAGCCCCACCGAGGCCGCCGCCATGGGGGCTGCGACGAGCCTCCTCGTCGCCGCGCTCCAGCGGCGCCTGCGGGCGGGCGACCTCGCGACCATGGCGCTGGAGACCGGCCGGCAGACCGCCATGGTGATGTGGATCGCGATCAACGCGCTCCTGTTCGTGGCGGTCTATTCCGGCACCGGCGGGGAGACCTTCATCCGCGGCCTCGTCGAGGGCCTCGACCTGCCGCCCGGCGCGGTGGTGCTCTCGATGATGGCGATCGTCTTCGCGCTCGGCTTCGTCATGGACCCGATCGGCATCCTGTTCCTGACGATGCCGATCTTCATCCCCATCGTGACCGCGATCGGCTTCGACCCGATCCTCTTCGGCGGCCTCGTCATCCTCAACCTCGAGATGGCCTACCTGACGCCGCCCTTCGGCTACAACCTGTTCTACCTCAAGTCAGTCGCCCCGCCCTCGGTGACGCTGGCCGACCTCTACCGCGCCGCCCCCGCCTTCGTGGCGCTCCAGGCGCTGGGGCTCGCGATCTGCTGGCTGGTGCCGGAGATCGTGACGGGGCTGCCGGAGGCGGTGCTGGGGCGGTGAGGGGCGTCGGCGGCGCCCGAAGAGCACGAAAGGCGGGCCGAAGCCCGCCTCCCGCGTTCGTTTCCGGACCCGATCGGCCGGGATCACCCCCGCTGCGCGATCGGCGTGTAGTCCCGCTGCGGCTCGCCGACGTAGAGCTGGCGGGGGCGGCCGATGCGCTGGGAGGGGTCCTCGATCATCTCCTTCCACTGGGCGATCCAGCCGACCGTGCGCGCCACCGCGAAGAGCACGGTGAACATGGTCGTCGGGAAGCCCATGGCCTTGAGCGTGATGCCCGAGTAGAAGTCGATGTTCGGGTAGAGCTTCTTCTCGACGAAGTACTCGTCGCGCAGGGCGATCTGCTCGAGCTCCACGGCGACCTCGAGCAGCGGGTCGTCCTTGATGCCCAGCTCGCTCAGCACCTCGTGGGTGGTCTTCTGCATGATCTTGGCGCGCGGGTCGTAGTTCTTGTAGACCCGGTGGCCGAAGCCCATCAGGCGGAAGGGGTCGTTCTTGTCCTTGGCGCGGGCCACGAACTCGGGGATGCGGTCGGGCGTGCCGATCTCCTCGAGCATCCTCAGCGCCGCCTCGTTGGCGCCGCCGTGCGCGGGGCCCCACAGGCAGGCGACGCCCGCGGCGATGCAGGCGAAGGGGTTGGCGCCCGACGAGCCGGCGAGGCGCACGGTCGAGGTCGAGGCGTTCTGCTCGTGGTCGGCGTGGAGGATGAAGATCCGGTCGAGCGCGCGCGACAGGATCGGGTTGACCTTGTACTCCTCGCAGGGCACCGCGAAGCACATGCGCAGGAAGTTCGAGGCGTAGTCGAGCTCGTTCTTCGGATAGACGAAGGGCTGGCCGATCGAGTACTTGAACGCCATCGCCGCCAGCGTCGGGATCTTGGCGATCATGCGCATCGACGCGATCATGCGCTGCTGGGCGTCCGAGATGTCGGTCGAGTCGTGGTAGAACGCCGAGAGCGCACCCACCGAGCCGACCATGATCGCCATCGGGTGGGCGTCGCGGCGGAAGCCCATGAAGAAGCGCTGCATCTGCTCGTGGACCATCGTGTGGCGCGTCACGCGATAGTCGAAGTCCGCCTTCTGGGCGGCTGTCGGCAGCTCGCCGTAGAGCAGCAGGTAGCAGGTCTCGAGGAAGTCGCCGTGCTCGGCGAGCTGCTCGATCGGGTAGCCGCGATAGAGCAGCGTGCCCTCGTCGCCGTCGATGTAGGTGATGCTCGACTCGCACGAGGCCGTCGAGGTGAAGCCGGGATCGTAGGTGAACGCCCCGGTCTGCCCGTAGAGCTTCGAGATGTCGACGACGCTCGGCCCGATCGTGCCCGGTTTCACCGGCAGCTCGACCGACTTGCCGTCCATCTGCAGGGTGCTCGTGGTGCTGCTCATGCGAGTTGGCCCTTTCATGCTGAGCGCCTTCCGAAAGGCGGGCCGGTCTCGCGCCGGAGAAGAGACCCGGGACGATCGCGGACCCTTCCGGCGGCTGTCGCTGACGCGAAGGTGGAGACGGGTTAGCCGATCCCCTCGCATCGTTCAAGCACGCCGAAAGGCGGGGTTTTGGGCAGCCGCGCGAACGTGGACCACGCGTTGGTGTCGAAATATCAGGGTTTTTCCTGATCTCTCAGGCGCGCGAGCGTCTCCGAGCGCCCGAGCACCGCCATCACGTCGAAGAGCGGCGGGGAGGTCGTGGTGCCGGTCAGAGCGGCGCGCAGCGGCTGCGCGACCTGTCCGAGCTTGACGCCGGTCTCCTCCGCGAAGGCGCGCACGGCGGCCTCCGTAGTCGCGGCGTCGAAGGGCTCGAGCGCCTCGAGCCGCGGAACGAGAGCGGCGATCCGCGCGCGCGCCGCCTCGTCGAGGAGCCGCGCGGCCTTCTCGTCCATGGCGAGCGGGCGGGCGCGCCAGAGATAGGCGGCGCCGTCGAGGAGCTCGACGAGTGTGCGCGCGCGCTCCTTCAGGCCGGGCATGGCCGCGACGAGCTTCGCGCGCAGGTCGGGCGGGAACGTCGGCCCGAGCCCGCGCTCCGGCCCGATCTCGGGCAGGATCGTCTCCAGGGCGTCGACGAGCCGCACGTCGTCCGTGTGGCGCATCCAGTGGCCGTTGAGGGCCTCGAGCTTGACGAAGTCGAACCGCGCCGCCGAGCGGCCGATGCCGGCCAGTTCGAAGGCGTCGATCATCTCCTGCGTCGTGAAGATCTCCTGGTCGCCGTGGGCCCAGCCGAGCCGCACGAGATAGTTGCGCAGCGCCTCGGGCAGGTAGCCCATGGCGCGGTAGGCCTCGACGCCGAGCGCGCCATGGCGTTTCGAGAGCTTCGCCCCGTCCGCGCCGTGGATGAGCGGGATGTGCGCCATCACCGGCACGGTCCAGCCGAGCGCGTGGTAGATCTGGCTCTGGCGGGCGGCATTGGTGAGGTGGTCGTCGCCGCGCACGATGTGGGTGACGCCCATGTCGTGATCGTCGACGACGACGGCGAGCATGTAGGTGGGCGTCCCGTCCGAGCGCAGCAGCACGAGGTCGTCGAGCTCCTTGTTGGACCACGTGACGCGGCCCTGCACCCTGTCCTCGACGACGGTCTCGCCCTCGAGCGGCGCCTTGAAGCGCACGACGGGCTTCACGCCCGCGGGCGCCTCCGACGGGTCGCGGTCGCGCCAGCGGCCGTCGTAGCGCAGCGGGCGCTTCTCGGCCTTGGCGCGCTCGCGCATCTCGGTGAGCTCGTCCTGGCTCGCATAGCAGTAGTACGCCTTGCCCTCCGCCAGCAGCCGGAGCGCCACCTCGCGGTGGCGCTCGGCGCGGGCGAACTGGTGCACGGCCTCCCCGTCCCAGTCGAGCCCGAGCCATCTCAGCCCGTCGAGGATCGCGGCGATGGCCGCGTCCGTCGAGCGCTCGCGGTCGGTATCCTCGATGCGCAGGAGCATCCTGCCGCCGTGCCGGCGGGCGAGCAGCCAGTTGAACAGGGCGGTGCGCGCCCCGCCGATGTGGAGGAACCCCGTCGGGGAGGGCGCGAAGCGGGTGACGATCGTGTCGCTCATCGGTCGAAGGCGCTTTCCTCGGCTCTGCGTGCCGTCTTCAACGCGCGCTTCTAGAGCATTTCCCGAACCGGCGAAACCACGCCGAGAGCCGTGCGGCGGCATCCCCGGGTCTGCCGAGGAACTTCTCGACGGCCACGGTTGTTGCCGCGGCGAAGAAGGAGAGACGTCATGCTCAAGGGTGCATTGCTGTGGATGATCGGCATCCCGATCCCGATCATCATCGTCCTTCTGCTGATCTTCTGAGGCCGCCGGACCCGGCGCCGCTCGGCGCCGGTCCGCATCGCACGGCTCGGGCACGATCCCGCACGAGGGAGTGCCCGCACGACGGAGTGAGTCTGACATGCAGGTTCAGGTCAATACGGATTCCAGCATCGCCGGCGACGATGCCCTCGCGAGCCGCGTCGAGGCCGCCGCCCGCGACGCTCTCGGACGCTTCGAGGAGCGGATCACGCGGCTCGAGGTCCATCTGAGCGACGTGAACGGCGCCAAGCCCGGCCCCGACGACAAGCGTTGCGTGATCGAGGTCCGGCCGGCAGGCCGCAGACCCGAAACCGTCACCGAGGACGCCGCGACGATCGACGGCGCGGTTTCCGGCGCGCTCCAGAAGCTGCGTCGCGTCCTGGACGGCACGCTCGGCCGGCTGGACGACCACAAGGGCGCGCCGTCGATCCGCACCGGGATCTGACGGTGGGAGGTCGCTGGCGCCGCGCCGCGTGGATCGCCGGGTACTTCGCGCTCGTTTGCGCGCCCGTCGTCGTCCTCCTCGCCGGCGGGCTTCACCCCCCCGGCGAGCGGGCGTGGGAATTCTCGATGGGGCTGGGCTTCGCCGGCCTCGGCCTCTTCGGCCTGCAGTTCGTGCTCACCGCCCGGTTCCGTCGCCTGACGAGCCCGTTCGGCATCGACGTCGTCTACCTCCTGCACCGCTACCTCGCCTGGATCGCGATCGGCCTCGTCGCCACGCACTTCGCCATCCTGTGGCTGTTCTACGAGGACGCTCTCGGCGTGCTGGACCCGCGCGAGGCGCGGTGGGAGCTGACCTCGGGGCGCGCTGCGCTGCTGCTGCTCGGGGCGGCGGTCGTCACCTCGCAATGGCGAAAGCGGCTGCGCCTCGAGTACGGCGCCTGGCGCTACCTCCACGCCGGGCTCGCGACGACGGGCTTCGCCGCGGCCGTCGCCCACGTCCTCGGCGTCGGAACCTACACCGCGCTGTCCGGCACGACCGCCGTGTGGGTCGCTCTCACCGCGTCGTGGCTCGGGGCGATCCTGTGGGTGCGGCTCGTGAAGCCGTGGCGCCAGGTGGGCGCACCCTACCGGGTCGTGGACGTTCGGGCCAGGCCCGGCGACGTCGCGACCCTCGTCCTCGAGCCGCAGGGGCATCCCGGCATGAGGCGGTTCGCACCCGGGCAGTTCGCGTGGCTGACGCTGAGATCGTCGCCTTTCCTGCTGCGCGAGCATCCGTTCTCGATCGAATCCCCACCCGAGGAGCTGCCGCGAATGCACTTCGGCATCAAGGCACTGGGCGACTTCACCGGCACGGTTCGCGACATAACGCCCGGCGAGATCGCCTACCTCGACGGACCCTATGGCGTGTTCTCGGTCGACGCGCATCCAGAGGCGACCGGCTACGTCTTCATCGCCGGCGGCATCGGCGTGACGCCGATCCTGAGCATGCTGCGCAGCCTGGCCGAGCGCGGCGCGACGCGTCCGCTCTGGCTCTTCTACGGCAACGCGACGATATCGGAGAGCAGCTATCGCGCGGAAATCGACGGGCTCGCGGCACGCCTGAGACTGACCGTCGTCCACGTTCTCGCCGATCCGCCCGAAAGCTGGAGCGGGGAGCGTGGGTACGTCACGCGAGACATCATCGAACGGCACCTGCCGTGTTCGAGGGAGGGTCTCGTGTGCTTCCTGTGCGGACCCACGCCGATGACGGAGGCCGCCCGTGCCGCGCTCGTGGATCTCGGCGTGCCGCAGTCGCACATTCGCACCGAGGTCTTCGAGTTCGTCTGATCGCGGCTGGCGATGCCCTATGGGGAGATGCCGATGAGGATGGAGCGCGCGTTCTGGTTCGCCGTGCTGACGGGTGCCGTCGCCGTGGGTCTGGCGCTGGCCTTCGCATGGCGCGACGCGATCCCGCTGCTCGCCTGAGCGGCGTGGCGGCGGGGGACCCGCGCGCGGGGGCACAGGTCGGCTGCGATCGGGCGTGCCGGCCGCGCGCTTGCCTCGCGCCCGGTTCGGTGGTCTTCCTCTGCCCGCGGGCGCCCCGCGGGGCGGGTCTCGCAGAGGGTCGAGGCGAGAGCAGCATGGCCGCACCGGCGACGAACGAGGATACGGCGGCCGGGTTCGGCTTCGCGGTGTCGGCCTACTTCCTGTGGGGCTTCCTGCCGCTCTACATGAAGGCGCTCGCCCACGTGCCGCCCGTCGAGGTGGTCGCGCACAGAATCCTGTGGTCGATTCCCGTCGCCGCCGCGATCCTGTGGGCGACCGGGCGCACGGGCGACCTGCGCCGCGCGCTGACGTCGCCGCGCACGCTGGTCATGGCCGCGGTCACGGCCGCCTTCATCACCGTCAATTGGGGGACCTACGTCTGGGCGGTGGGCGCAGGCTACGCGCTCGACGCGGCGCTCGGCTACTACGTCAACCCGCTCTTCTCGGTGTTCCTGGGGGCGGTGCTGCTGAAGGAGCGGCTGAGGCCGGCGCAGATCGCCGCGATCGTGCTCGCAGCGGCCGCCGTGGTCCTCCTGACGGTGCAGAGCGGGCGCGTGCCCGTCGCCGCGCTGGCGCTGACGTTCAGCTGGGGCGGCTACGCCTTCTTCAAGAAGTGGCTGCCGATCGGGCCGAACCAGGGCTTCCTGCTCGAGGTGCTCGTCCTCTCGCCGGTGGCGATCGTCGTCCTCGCGGCGATCGCGGCGCGCGGCGAGAGCCACTTCTTCACCGCCGCGGCCTCCGACGGCTGGCTCCTGATCGGGTCGGGCATCGTCACCGCCGTGCCGCTGATCCTCTACGCCTACGGCGCCAAGGGCCTGCGGCTGTCGACGATCGGCATTCTGCAGTACATCGCGCCGACCATGATCTTCCTCACCGCGGTGTTCCTGTTCGGTGAGCCGTTTGGACGCGCGCAGCTCCTCGCCTTCGCCCTGATCTGGGCGGCGCTCGCGCTCTACACCGCCTCGCTCGTGCGCCAGGCGCGGGCGGCGCGGGTCGCGCAGCGGACGGCGCCGTAGCGCGCGGCCGAGCGACGCGAGCGGCTCAGCCCCGCGGCAGGCGCAGGACGCCGGCGGGCGGGAGGGTACCCGTCGCGCCGGGGAGCACGCCGTCGAGCGCCATCGCCTCGGCCGAATAGTTCGTGACGAAGCGCACGCTCCCGCGATCGCGCACGCGCAGGCCGTCGGGGAGCGCGAGCGTCGGAAGGCCCGCGGTGGCGGCGGCGCGGCGCACGATCCGGTCCAGCGCGGCATCGTCCGGCCAGCCGGCGAGATAGGCGCGGCGCGGGTCGCCAACGAGCGCCGGCGTCCCATCCGCGCAGGTCTCCAGAACCGGCGCCGCGCCCTCGACGACCTCGCGCCAGAACCGGAATGCGCCGCCCTCCGCCAGCGGCACGGGGCAGTCGGCGCGAAGCGTCTCGATGCGCGCCACGCGGACATCGAGACGCGGCACCTCCGGCGGCAGCGCGTCGGGGATGCGGAAATCCCTCGTCTTCGCGCCGGTGCGCGGGCCGAGGAGGGCGACGCCGTCGTAGGCTGCGAAGGCGTCGCGCAGCGCCGACGGCCAGATCGCGAGGCCGGGCGCGAGCACCATCGCCCAGGGCGAGAGATCGGCGGTCGTCGGCGGAACGACGTCGACGGAGAGCCCGGCGCGCCGCAGGGCGCGGTAGACGTCGAACACGAGGCGGAAATAGTCGCACTCCTCCCCCTGCCGCTCGGTCTCCCACACCCAGGACGCCTCGTAGTCGACGACGAGGCCGACGGGGGCGGTGCCGGTCTCGGGCAGGTCGGTGAGCGCGTCCGCCACGGCGCGCGCCTCGGCGAGGCCGGGCGCGGGCGCGCCGTCCGGGCGCAGCAGGCCCGCGTGCATCTGCTCCTGCGCGAAGGGCGCCTGGCGCCAGCGGAAGTAGCACACGGCCTCGGCGCCGTGGGCGATCGCCTCCCAGGTCCACAGCGCGACCATGCCGTCGAGGGGTGCGGGGTTGTGCGGCGCCCAGTTCACCGGGCCGGGCTGCTGCTCCATCACCCACCAGCGCCCGCGGCCCACCGCGCGGTAGAGGTCGTGGTGGAAGGCCTGGAAATCTGGGTCGCCCTGGCGCGCGAAGCGCCGGCGCCAGTCCTCGCCCTGGTCGGAGCGGTCCTCCAGGAATCCCAACGGATAGCTGTCCCAGGTCGCGATCTCGAGGTCGCGCCCCACCGCGAAATGATCGAAGGAGAGGATGCGGCCCATGTAGTTGTGCGACAGCGGCGCGTCGGTGTGCGGCCGCAGCGCCGCGACCTGGGCCTCGTTGAAGGCGACGACGCAATCGGACAGGAAGCGGCGATAGTCGAGCACGTGCGCCGGGTTCGCCTGCGTCACCGTGAGGTTGGGCGGGTCGATCTCGTCGAACGAGGCGTATTCCATCGACCAGAAGACGTTGCCCCAGGCGGCGTTGAGCGCCTCGATCCCGCCGTGGCGCTCCGCCAGCCAGCGGCGGAATCCGCGTGCGGCGGCGTCGGAGTAGCTCACGACCGTGTCGTGGCAGCCGTACTCGTTGTCGATCTGCCAGGCGACGACCCGCGGGTCGCGTCCGTATCGCGCCCCGAGGATGCCGGCGATGCGCGCGGCCTCGGCGCGGTAGCCCTCGTGGGCGAAGCAATAGTGCCGCCGAGAGCCGAACTTGCGCGGGCGCCCCTCGGCGTCCACCGCGAGCATGTCCGGATGCCGGTCGAGCATCCACCGCGGCGGCGTCGCGGTGGGCGTGCCGAGCACGACGCCGAGCCCGGCCTCGCCCAGCGTCGCGATCGCCCGGTCGAGCCAGGCGAAATCGAGGACGCCGGGGCGCGGCTCGAGCCGGCTCCAGGCGAACTCGCCGATGCGTACCAATGAGATGCCGGCCTCGCGCATCATCCGCGCGTCGGTCACCCAGCGCGATTCGGGCCAATGCTCCGGGTAGTAGCAGACGCCGAGCTTGGGGGTGGGCATGCGGCTCTACTTTCGTCCGAGGGGCGATGCAACCGCCCCATCATACGCCGCCACGATCGCCCGCGCCCGTCGCCCCACCTCGTCCGCACCGCGCCCCGGCGCGTAGAGCGCCGAGCCGATGCCGAAGCCGTCGGCGCCCGCGGCCAGCCACGCGGGGAAGGTGTCGGCGTCGGCGCCGCCGACGGCGTAGACGCGCGTGCCGGCGGGCAGCACCGCGCGGATGGCCTTCAGGCCGGAGGGTCCCATCATCGAGGCGGGGAAGATCTTGAGCGCGTCCGCCCCGGCCTTCAGCGCCGCGAGGCACTCGGTGGGCGTGAAGGCGCCGGGATACGAGCCGAGCCCGCGCCGCTTCGTCTCGCGGATCACGGCGGCGTCGGTGTTGGGCGACACGACGAACCGCGCCCCCGCGCCGGCGACGGCGACGACCTCCTCGGGCGTCAGCACCGTCCCCGCGCCGAAGTCCGCGCGGTCCCCCAGCGCGTCGGCCATGGCGGCGATGGAGGCGAGCGGGTCGGGCGAGTTCAGCGGCACCTCGATCAGGCCGAACCCCGCCTCGACGAGGGCGCGCGCCACCGGCACCGCCTCGGACGGCGCGATGCCGCGCAGGATGGCGATCAGCGGCCGCCGGCAGGCGAGGGGCGTCTCGCTCACGGCGCGCCTCGCGCCCAGGCGGCCGCGAGGCCGGCGCGGGTCATGGCGGCGCCGTCGTGCAGGATGGCGCCCTGCCCGAGCGCGCCGAGCGCCTTGGCGTAGTGCCCCGCCAGCACGGCGTTGCCGACGACCCG
The DNA here is from genome assembly GCF_052380005.1 of Salinarimonas sp. NSM. Classification (NCBI taxonomy): domain Bacteria; kingdom Pseudomonadati; phylum Pseudomonadota; class Alphaproteobacteria; order Hyphomicrobiales; family Salinarimonadaceae; genus Salinarimonas; species Salinarimonas sp. NSM. The sequence continues at coordinate 143,038 of NZ_JBQTCJ010000002.1, read as the reverse complement.
CACCGCCGCCGCCTCCCGGAACGGCCCGAGCGCGGCGAGCTCCGCGCCGATCAGGAGGCCCGACAGCCGCGCGCGGCTCTCGCCGGGGATCGTGTCGTGCAGGAGGCTCTGCGCGCGGATGCGGAAGAAGGCGAGCGGCGCCTGCGCGGGATCGGCGGCGGCCTCCGCCACCGCGGCGGCGAAGATGCCGTCGTCCCACTCCTCGTCCATCACGTGGCGCAGCACCGAGCGCTCGGACAGGAGCCCGAAGATCTCGCCCGTCATGGCCGTGCGGAAGGCGACGATGCAGCCGTCGGCGACGCGCACCCACTTCGTGTGCGTGCCCGGCAGGCAGACGACGCCTTCGAAGTCCGGCTCGGCCGCCAGCAGCCCCGCGATCTGGGTCTCCTCCCCGCGCATCACCTCGGCGGGCTCGTCCTGGCTGATGCCGGGCAGGATCTCCACGAGGATGCCCGGCCGCGAGGTCGGCACGGCACGGGGCTCGCCGATCGGCTTCGTCGGCGCGCGCAGGTAGGGCGCCTCGCGCCAGCCCTGGCGGGCGCCGACCATCCCGCAGGCGACCACGCGCACGCGGGCCTCGGGGTCCTCGGGAAGCCAAGCGCCGACCGTATCGAACAGCGCGCGCTCGAAGTCGTCGCGCGTGGCGAGCGTGTTCATGCCCTTGCGGGCGCGGGCCTCGGCGAGGCAGGCCTCGCCGGCCATGGCGTAGGCGCGCAGGTTCGTCGTGCCCCAGTCGAGGCCGATCCACTCCGCCGCGATGCGCTCGGGCGCCGCGGCCGCCTCGGTTCCCTTACCCGCCGTCTCGATCGTCTTCGTCATCCCGTCACCACGACCCCGCCGTCGATCACCAGAGCCTGGCCCGTCATCATCCGGCTCGCGCCGGACGCCAGGAATAGGCATCCGCCGACCATGTCGGCGGGCTCCAGGTGCCGCTTCAGGCATTGCTTGTCCAGATGGGCGGCGAGATCCTGCGGCGTCGCCCAGTGGGAAATCTGCTTTTCCGTCAGCACCCAGCCCGGCATCAGCGCGTTGACGCGGATGCCGTCGGGCCCCAACTCGCGGGCGAGCGCCCTCGTGAGGCCGGTGATGCCGGCATTCGCCGTGACGTAGGCGGGATAGCCGGCATTGCCCATCATGTAGCTGATCGAGGACATGTTGACGATCGCCCCTCCGCCCGCCGCGCGCATGCCCGGCGCCGCCGCGCGCGCCGCGACGTAGTAGGGCGTCAGGTTGACGGCGAGGTTCGCCTCCCACGCCGCCGCGTCGGTTTCGGCGATCGTGTGGCGCACGTCGTTCGCCGCGTTGGAGACCAGCACGCCGACGGATCCGTGCGCGGCGGACGCCTCGGCGATGGCCCGCTCGAGTGCGGGGGCGTCCGTGACGTCGCAGCGGATGAAGAGCGGACGGTTGCCGGTCGCCTCCGCCATGCGGTCGCAGAAGGCGGCGGCGTCCGAGCGCTGCACGAAGGCGACCTTCGCGCCCTGGCGCAGGAAGCCCTCGGTCAGCGCCGCGCCGATGCCCGAGCCGCCGCCTGTGACGAAGACGCTCGCGCCGGCGAGATCGGGATGGACGGGCACGACGGTCTCGGCGGTCGCGTGTGAATTCATGGCAGACGCTCTCCTTCGAGCACGAGGACGCTCTGCGGGTCCTGGAGCGGCGGCGCGAGGCCTGCGCCGGCGAGGGCGGCGCCCGAGAGCGTGATCGCTCTGGACGCGAGCGGGTGGGCGCCGCGCGAGAGCGGCGAGAGGGCGTGGGGGTCGGCGAGGGATACGCGCCAGCGTGCGTCCTGTTCGAGGCCGGGGATGCGCAGGCGGATCGGGAGGCTGCGCCCTGGTGTCGCGACCTGCGCGAGCCACAGCGCGAAGCGGCCGCGGTCGGGCGCGATGGCGATCTCGGCGAGGCGGGTCGGGTCGTCGGTGTCGATTCGCAGGCGCCGCGCCGGCATCAGCCAGTCGCGCCGCGCCTTCCACCAGGCGCACACGCCCGCCAGGATCTCCGCCTCCTCGGGCGCGAGCTCGCGGGGGTCCATCTCGAAGCCGAAATGGCGCTGCGCCGCCGTCCAGGCCCGCAGCCGCATCGGCAGGATGCGCCCGGAGGTGTGGCAGGTGCACGGACCTACATGGCTGCCGGTGACCTCGGGGATCAGGAAGGGCAGCGCCTCGTGCTGGATGCGCAGCCGCTCCAGCGCGTCGTTCGAGTCGGACAGCCAGACGCGCTGGGTGAGCGCCAGCGTCCCCCAGTCGAGCCGCCCGCCGCCCGACGCGCAGCTCTCGATCTCAACCAGGGGATGCGCAACGCGCAACCGCGTCAACAGCGCGGCGAAGCCCTCGGCCTGCCGATGATCCGGGCGGGGGAGCGCGCGGTTGTGGTCCCACTTCAGGTAGTCGATGTCGTACTCGACGAGCAGCGCGTCGAGCCGGGCGAAGAGGTGGTCGCGCACGTCCTCCCGCGAGAGGTCGAGGACGAGTTGGTTGCGGGCGAGCGGCTGGTCGGCGGGGCCGAGGATCCACGCCGGATGCGCGCGGGCGAGATCGGAATCCGGGCTCGCCATCTCCGGCTCGACCCACAGGCCGAAGCGCATGCCGAGCGCGCGCACGTGGGCGAGGAGCGGGTGGAGGCCGTCCGGGTACTTGTCGGCGTCGACGATCCAGTCGCCCAGGCTCGTCGTGTCGTTGTTGCGACCCTTGAACCAGCCGTCGTCCAGCACGAAGCGCTCGGCGCCGAGCGCGGCGGCGCGGGTGGCGATCTCCTTCAGCTCCTCGATGTCGTGGTGGAAGTAGACCGCCTCCCAGGAATTGTAGTGCACCGGCCGCGGGCGCGCCGGATCGGGGACGCGCACGATCCGCGCGCGCAGATGCCGGTGGAAGGCGTCGAGCACGCCGTTCGCGCCCGCGCCCGAGCGCGTGGCGTAGAGGGGGCCGGCCTCGACGCGGGTCGCGCCGGCGGGGTGCAGCACGGGGCCGAGCATCACCTGCCGGCGCCCGTCCGGCAGCTCCTCGACGACGAGGCGGTGGCCGGTGGATTGCCCCAGCGCGAGGGCGAAGACCTCGCCGGTCTCGTGCCGCAGCGTCCCCGCGGGCATCAGGAGGCCGGGATAGGCCGCGTGCGAGGTGCGGCCCTCGCGGATCTCGCGCAGGTGCGGCCCGGCGGACCAGGGCACGTCCCGGCGCTGGAATTCCGACGTCCAGCGCCCGGCGAAGGTCGTCACCGCCTCGCCGAGCGGGGGGCCGGGGAGCGCCGGCGCGGCGAGGTGGCGGATCGGCGCGGGCGCGTCCAGCGTCGCCGAGAGGACGAGCACGTCCGTCTCGGCATCGGCCTCGATCGCGAGCGCATAGCGATGGCCGTCCCCGACGAAGACGGCCCGCAGGCTGCGGCCCTGCGCATAGTCGGCGCTCTCGAGCAGGAGCCGCGGGTGCGCGTCCCCGAGATCGGCCCCGAGCGCGCCGCCGTGCCCGTCGCCCGCGAGCGGGCAGATGGTGAGCGGCGGGCGGGCATCCGCCATGCCTCCCGTGACCTCGCGCGGCAGCAGCGCCTCGGCGAGCGCGGCGAGGTCCTCGTCGGCCGGCAAGGGCGCGCCCCAGTGCGCCACCTCCGGCAGGCCGCCCGCGCGGCTCGCCAGCAGAAGCGTCTGCACCGGCGTGTCGAGGCGCCAGGCATGCCTCATTTGACCGCCCCGAGGGTGAGGCCGGCGATGAAGTGGCGCTGCATGAGGAAGAAGATCAGCACGGGCGGCAGTGCGGCGACGATCGAGCCCGCGCTCATCAGGTGGTAGGCCGCGCGGTATTGCGAGTTGAAGGCCGTGATCCCAGCCGTCACCGGCTGCGTGTCCGGACCCTGGGTGAGCACGATCGCCCAGAAGTAGTCGTTCCAGACGAAGGTGAAGATCAGCACCGAGAGCGCCGCGATGGCCGGGCGCATCAAGGGCAGCACCACGTACCAGAAGATCCGGATCTCCGAGACGCCCTCGACCCGCGCCGCCTCGATCAGCTCGCGCGGCAGCGCACGGATGAAGTTGCGCATGAACAGCGTGCAGAACCCCGCCTGGAAGGCGACGTGGAAGAGCACGAGGCCGGTCTTCGTGTCGTAGAGGCCGAGGTCGAGGGTGAGCTCGCGCACCGGCACCATCAGGATCTGGAAGGGCACGAAGTTGCCGGCGACGAAGACGAAGAAGACGACCAGGTTCGCCTTGAACTTGTACACGCCGAGCGCGAAGCCCGTCATGCAGGCGAGCCCCACCGCGCCGATCACGGTCGGCACCGTGATCAGCACCGAGTTGAGCAGGTAGCGCGGCATGTCGGAGCGGAAGAACACCGCGCCGTAGTTCTCCACCAGGTCGAACGCGGACGGCCAGCCCCAGTAGTTCGCGTTGGCGAAGTCCGCGTCCGGCCGGATCGAGAACACCGCCACCGCGATCAGCGGCAGGAGCCAGAGCACGAGCGCGATGGGCAGGAGCGCCTGATAGGAGGCGCGCCAGGCGGCGGACGACTTCTCGACGGGGGTGGGGAACATGTCAGGCGCCCTCCCGCACGGGCAGGTCGGCGAGGAGGCGCCTGGGCAGCTTGGCGCGCACGAGGTCGTAGGAGACGACGAGCCGATGCGCGAGCTCGTCCTCGGGCGCGTCCTCCGGCAGGAGCAGCCAGGAGCGGTGGAAGTAGGGCGCGCGCGCGCCCACGCCCGCCTCGATCAGCATGGATGCGGTCTCGACGTCGGCGCACTTCACCGCGACGCCCGGCGTCACGGAGCCGATGCACGCGAACATCTTGCCGCCGACCTTCCAGGCCTCGTGCCCGCCGCCCCACGGGTCGGAGGCCTCAGCCCCGGGGAGGGGCGCGCAGATCGCGGCGACGCGCTGGCGGAGGGAGGCGCTCATCACACGCCCTTCTCGTCGCGGTACATCTTGGCGAGGAAGAAGGCGATGTAGATCATCATGATGGCGAACAGCACCACGGCGATCGCCGCGCCGTAGCCCATGCGGAAGCCGTACTCCGACAGCGCCACCTCGAACATGTAGTAGGCGAGCACCCGGCTCTCGCCGAAGGGCCCGCCCGCGGTCATCACCGACACGAGGTCGAAGGAGCGCAGCGCGCCGATGATCGTCACCACGAAGGCGATGAAGGTCGCCGGGCGCAGCTGCGGCAGGACGACGTACCAGAGCATGCGCCAGCCCTTGGCCCCGTCGAGCCGCCCGGCCTCGATCTGCTCCGGGTCGACGGCGTTGAGCCCGGTGAGGTAGAGGATCATGCAATAGGCCGTCTGCGGCCACAGGCCTGCGGCGATGATCCCGTAGGTGACGTAGGTCGGATCCCCCAGCACCGCGATCGGCCCGAGCCCGAAGACGCCGAGGATCTCGTTGAAGAGCCCGAAGGTCGGGTCGTAGAACCACGAGAAGACGAGCCCGACCACGACCTGGCTGATCACGAAGGGGAAGAAGAACAGCGACTTGTAGATCCGGATTCCGGCGACGGTCTGGTTCAGGAACAGCGCGATGAACAGCCCCGCCGGAATCGCCAAGAGGTAGAGCACCAGCCAGATCACGTTGTTGCGCAGCGACGTCCAGAACGCGTCGTCCCACCACAGCTCCTCGTAATTGCGCAGGCCCACCCATTCCTTCGTGCCGAGGCCGTCCCATTCGTAGAGCGAGATCTGGAAGGACTGCAGGATCGGCGCGACGACGTAGAGCGCGAAGAACAGCGCGCCCGGCGCCAGGAAGAGCCACGGCGCGAGCGCGAGTTGGTTGCGGCGCCAATACCCGCCGAAGGCGGACGGCGCGAGCGCCTTGCGCCTGGCTCCGCGCGGCGGGGTCGCGACGGCGACCATGGCGGGTCTCCTCGGTTCGTCGCTGAGGATGCGGTGCCGCGGTCCCGGACGGCGAGCCGCCCGGGACCGCGCGCGCACTTCGACGGCTCAATACACGCGCTGGCGCACGCGCTCCAGCCGCTCCAGGATCGCGTCGACGTTGTCCGGGCGCACCATGAACTCCTGGAAGCCCTCCATGCCGGCCTTGGCCATCTCGGCCGGCGCGTCGCGGTCGAAGAACTGGGCCAGACCTTGCGCCGCGGACAGCATGGCGAAGCCCTCGTTCAGGAACTCGTCGTCCTCGATCGTCGCGCGCGCGTTGACCGGCAGCTGGCCGAGCTCGGCGTTGATGATCGTCTGGTTCTCCGCGTCCGCCACGTAGCGCAGGAAGGCGCGGGCGGCGTCCTTGTTCTGCGCCTGGGCCGGGATGTGGAACGTGTCGGTGGGCGCCTCCTCGGCCATCTGCCGCTCCGGGTCGATCGCCGGGAACTGGAAGAAGCCGAGCTGGTCGTCGGAGAGCCCCGCCTCGCGAAGCGGCGCGACCACGAAGTTGCCCATCAGGTACATGGCCGCGTCGCCCTGCACCATGAAGGGCAGCGCCTCCTGCCAGGAATAGGAGGTGTGGTTGTCGATGTAGGCGTTCATGTCGATGAGCTCGCGCCAGTTGGCGAAGGTCGCCCGCACGCGCTCATCGGTCCACGGCACGCGGCCGGCGGTGAGGTCCATGTGGAACTCGTAGCCGTTGGTGCGCAGGTTGATGTAGTCGAACCAGCCAGCCGCGGTCCACAGGAACTTCGTGCCGATGGCGAAGCACTTGACGCCGTTGTCGAGCAGCGTCTGGCAGTTCGCCTTGAAGTCGTCCCACGTCTCCGGCTCCGAGAGCCCGTACTGCGCGAACAGGTCCTCGCGGTAGTACACGCCCCACTGATAATAGGTGTAGGGCACGCCCCACTGCTTGCCGTCCATCGTCATCGAGCCCTTGGTCGAGGCGAGATCGCGCGACATCTCCTCGTCCCACAGGTCGGAGACGTCCTCGAAGAGCCCGGCCTCGACGTAGGGAGCCATGCGGTTGCCCGCGTGCCAGGTGGCGACGTCCGGCGCGTTGGCGGAGAGGAAGTTGCGCAGCTGCGTCTTGTAGGCCTCGCGGTCGATGATCGTCGTCTCGATCTCGAGATCGGGGTGCATCTCCTGGAAGCGCGCGATCATCCCCTCCATCGCGGCGCGCGGCGCCGGGTTCGACGTGTCGAGGAAGATGCGCAGCTCGCCGGTGAGCGGCTCGCCCTGCGCGGCGGCGGGAGCGGCGGCGCCGGCGAGCATGGTCGTGGCGGCGAGGACGGCGAGCGTGGTTTTCGTGACGGACGGCATTCCAGGTCTCCTCCCGATGGCTCCGCCTTCGGATTTGTTCCGAATAATGGAACCGTGTTTTGATTATTGAAAACGATGCCTCTCCTCGCTAGGCTTGTCAACCAGAAGAGCGCAGCCGGCGAATGCTGCGCCGCGGGATGGAAACGAGCGGAGGGACCGGGCATGGACAAGCCCGCCGACGGCACGGTGGGGAAGGCGTTGACGCTGCTCGACGAGGTGGCCGGATACGGCCGCCCGGTGCGCTTCGCCGAGATCCTCTCCGGCGCCGATCTGCCGAAGGCCACGCTCTACCGCCTGCTCCAGACGCTGGTGAGCCAGCGCATGCTGGCCTACGACGAGGCCGATCACACCTACGCGCTGGGCTCGCGACTGATCCGCCTCGCCCACGCCGCCTGGCAGCAGACGACGCTGGCGCCGCTGGCGCGCCCGCATCTCGACCGGCTCTCGGAGGCGATCGGCGAGACGGTGCACCTCGCCAAGCTCGACAACGGCCAGGTCCTCTACGTCGACAAGCGCAACGCGCGCCGCCCGATCCCGATGTTCTCGGACGCGGGCAAGATCGGGCCGGCCTACTGCACGGGCGTCGGCAAGGCGATGCTCGCCCACCTCGACCCGCCGGCGCTGGAGAAGGCGCTCGCGCAGCAGAGCTGGTATGCGCACACACCCGCGACCCGGGTCTCGCCCGATGCGTTGCGTGCCGAGCTCGCCGAGATCCGCGCGACCGGCGTCGCCTTCGACCGCGAGGAGCACGAGCCGACGATCATCTGCGTGGCCGTCCCGATCCTCGACGAGGCGGGGCGCCCGCTGGGCGCCATGTCGGTGACCTCCTCGACGCTGCGCCATTCGCTCGACGACCTCGCGGCGCTCGCGCCGCGCCTGGCCGAGACCGCGGCGGACATCGCCCGCGAGGCGGCCGCCTTCACCTTTCCCGGCGCGCGACGCGCCCCGACGAGCGGAGGGACGAGCGCATGACCGGCGTGAGCCTGGAGCGCGTGATCAAGCGCTATGGCGAGACCCAGGTGATCCACGGCATCGATCTCGAGATCGCGGAGGGGGAGCTGTGCGTCTTCGTCGGCCCCTCCGGCTGCGGGAAGTCGACGCTCCTGCGCATGATCGCCGGCCTCGAGGAGACGACCGACGGGCGCATCGTCATCGCGGGCGAGGACGTCACCCGCGCCGACCCCTCCGAGCGGGGCGTCGCCATGGTCTTCCAGACCTACGCGCTCTACCCGCACATGACGGTCGCGGAGAACATGGGCTTCGGCCTCAAGATGACCGGGCACCCGAAGGACGAGGTCGCCCGCCGGGTGAAGGAGGCCGCGCGCACGCTGCGGCTCGAGCCCTATCTCGCGCGCAAGCCGAAGGCGCTCTCGGGCGGCCAGCGCCAGCGCGTCGCGATCGGACGCGCCATCGTGCGCGACCCCTCCGTATTCCTGTTCGACGAGCCGCTCTCCAACCTAGACGCGGAGCTTCGGGTCGAGATGCGCGTGGAGATCGCCCATCTGCACAAGTCCCTGGGCGCGACCATGGTCTACGTGACCCACGACCAGGTCGAGGCGATGACGCTCGCCGACAAGATCGTGGTCCTTCGCGCCGGGCGCGTGGAGCAGGTCGGTGCGCCGCTCGCGCTCTACCAGGACCCGGACAACCGCTTCGTCGCGGGCTTCATCGGCTCGCCCTCGATGAACTTCCTCGACGGCCGAGCCGAGGCGGGCGGCGTCGCGATCCCCGCGCTCGGACGGACGGCCGAGACGCCGGTGCGCCCGCGAGACGGCGCGGTGACGGTGGGCCTGCGGCCGGAGGACCTGACGCTCGCGCCCGGCGAGGGGCTCGTCGTCGACATCGTCGAGAACCTGGGCTCGGTCTGCCACGTGCATTGCGACGCGGGCGGGGGGGCGCGGCTCGTGGTCGAGACCCGCGGCACCGACGCCCCGCGCCCCGGGGCGCGGGTCGCCGTCGCGATCGATCCCGCCCGCATCTACCTGTTCGACCCGCAGGGCGGCGCGCGGCTGCGGTAGTGCCTCTGTCACCCGGGTCGCGAAGCGGGCCCGGGGCCCAGATCCGCAGGGGTGTGTTCAGCGTGCGCGATAGTGCGCGCGTCCACGAAACGCCGATGGAGGCGCGTCACGACGCAGCGTATGCACGCCGCTCGATCGGCACCTGTGGTTCTGGGTCCCGGACTTGCTTCGCAATCCGGGATGACACCGGTTGTCAACCCGGGCCGCGAAGCGGGCCCGGGGCCCAGAACCACAGGCGTGTGTTCAGCGTGCGCGGGAGCGCGCGCGTCCACGAAACGCCGATGGAGGCGCGTCACGCCGCGGCGTATGCACGCCGCTCGACGGGCACCTGTGGTTCTGGGTCCCGGACTTGCTTCGCAATCCGGGATGACAGGAGTTGTCACCCCTGGTCGCGAAGCGGGCCCGGGGCCCAGATCCGCAGGAGCGTGTTCAGCGTGCGCGGAAGCGCGCGCGTCCACGAACGCTGCCGGAGGCGTGTCACGACGCGGCGTCGGCACGCGCTCGTCACGGCTCCGGAGCGTCTGGGTCCCGGACCTGGCTATCGCAATCCGGGATGACGGGGGCGGTCAGCTCCCCAGGATCCCCGGCAGCCGGAGCCCGTTCTCCCGGGCGCAGTCGCGGGCCTCCTCGTAGCCGGCGTCGGCGTGGCGCATGACGCCGGTGGCGGGGTCGTTCCACAGCACGCGGGCGATGCGCTTCACCGCCGCCTCGGTCCCGTCGGCGCAGATCACCATGCCGGCATGCTGGGAGAAGCCCATGCCGACGCCGCCGCCGTGGTGGAGCGACACCCAGGTCGCGCCGGATGCGGTGTTGAGGAGCGCGTTGAGGAGCGGCCAGTCGGACACGGCGTCCGAGCCGTCCTTCATCGCCTCGGTCTCGCGGTTGGGGGAGGCGACGGAGCCCGAATCGAGATGGTCGCGCCCGATCACCACCGGCGCCTTCAGCTCGCCCTCGGCCACCATCTCGTTGAAAGCGAGGCCGAGCCTGTCGCGAAGGCCCAGCCCCACCCAGCAGATCCGCGCCGGCAGGCCCTGGAAGGCGATCCGCTCCCGGGCCATGTCGAGCCAGGCGTGCAGGTGCGTGTCGCCCGGGGTGAGCTCCTTCACCTTGGCGTCGGTCCTGTAGATGTCCTCGGGGTCGCCGGAGAGCGCCGCCCAGCGGAAGGGGCCGATGCCGCGGCAGAACAGCGGGCGGATGTAGGCCGGCACGAAGCCCGGGAAGGCGAAGGCGGTCTCGAGGCCCTCCTCCTTCGCCACCTGGCGGATGTTGTTGCCGTAATCCAACGTCGGCACGCCCGCGTTCCAGAAGGCCACCATCGCCTCGACATGGGTGCGCATCGACGCACGGGCCGCGTGCTCGACGGCGGCCGGGTCGCTCTCGCGCGTCTCGCGCCACTCGGCGAGCGTCCAGCCGGCGGGGAGATAGCCGTTGATCGGATCGTGCGCGGAGGTCTGGTCCGTGACGATGTCGGGGCGCACGCCCCGGCGCACGAGCTCGGGCACGATCTCGGCGGCGTTGCCGACGAGCCCCACCGACTTCGCCGCGCCGGCCCTCGTCCAGCGCTCCACCATGGCGAGCGCCTCGTCGAGGCTGTCGGTCCTCTCGTCGAGGTAGCGGGTGCGCAGGCGGAAATCGATCCGGTCCGGGTCGCACTCGATCGCGAGGCAGGAGGCGCCCGCCATCACGGCGGCGAGCGGCTGCGCGCCGCCCATGCCGCCGAGCCCGGCGGTGAGGATCCAGCGGCCCTTCAGGGATCCGCCGTAGTGCTGCCGACCGGCCTCGGCGAAGGTCTCGTAGGTGCCCTGCACGATGCCCTGCGTGCCGATGTAGATCCACGAGCCCGCGGTCATCTGGCCGTACATCGCGAGCCCCTTGCGGTCGAGCTCGTTGAAATGCGCCCAGGTGGCCCAGTGCGGCACGAGGTTCGAGTTGGCGATCAGCACCCGCGGCGCGTCGGGGTGCGTGCGGAAGACCCCCACCGGCTTGCCGGACTGGACGAGCAGCGTCTCGTCCTCGCCGAGGTCGGTGAGCGCCGCGACGATGGCGTCGAAGTCGCCCCAGGTCCGCGCCGCGCGCCCGATGCCGCCGTAGACGACGAGCTCGTGCGGGTTCTCCGCCACCTCCGGGTCGAGGTTGTTCATCAGCATCCGCAGCGGCGCCTCGGTGAGCCAGCTCCTGGCGGTGAGCTGCGGCCCGCGCGGCGCGCGGACGGTGCGGGCGTTACGGCGCGGGTCGGTCATCTCGGGCATCCTCTCGAACGGGCGGCGGGAGCATGTCAGGCTGCGACGACACGGGCCGCGCAGTACTTGAACTCCGGGATTTTGCCGTCGGGGTCGATCGCCGGGTTGGTCAGCAGGTTCGCCGCCGCCTCCACGTAGGCGAACGGCACGAAGACCATGTCCTCCTGCAGCGCCGCGTCCGCGCGGGCGCTGAGCGTGATCGCGCCGCGGCGGGTCTCGACGCGGATCGGCGCGCCGGCGGCGACGCCCAGGCGGGCGAGCGTGCGCGGGTTGAGGCTCGCGGTCGGCGCCGGCTCGAGCGCGTCGAGGATGCCGGCACGCCGGGTCATGGCGCCGGTGTGCCAATGCTCCAGCTGCCGCCCGGTCGTGAGCACCATCGGATAGGCCTCGTCGGGCGTCTCGTCGGGATCGCGCAGGCCCGCCGGCACGAACAGCGCCCTGCCGCCCGCACGCGGGAAGGCGTCGCCGAAGACGACCGCATGGCCCGGCGCGTCCGGCGCGGGGCACGGGTAGGTGACGGCACCCTCGCGCGCGAGCCGCTCCCAGGAGATGTTGGCGAGCGAGGGCATCACGCCCGCCATCTCGGCGAAGACGTCCCGCGGGTGCGCGTAGTCCCAGGGCAGGCCGAGGCGGCGGCCGAGATCGACGAGGATCGTGAAATCCTCCCGCGCCTGCCCGGGCGGCGGCAGCGCCGGGCGGCCCATCTGGACCTGCCGGTTGGTGTTCGTCACCGTGCCGGTCTTCTCCGGCCAGGCGGAGGCGGGGAGGACGACGTCGGCGTACATCGCCGTCTCGGTGAGGAAGATGTCCTGGACGACGCAGTGCTCGAGCGCGGCGAGCGCGTCGCGGGCGTGGGCGACGTCCGGGTCCGACATCGCCGGGTTCTCGCCCATGACGTAGAGCGCGCGGATGTCGCCCGCGTGGATCGCGTCCATGATCTCGGTGACGGTCAGCCCCGGCTGCGGCGAGACCGGGAAGCCCCAGGCCGCCTCGAAGCGCGCGCGCTGCGCGGGATCGCCGACCTTGGCGTAGTCCGGCAGGACCATCGGGATCAACCCGGCGTCGGAGGCGCCCTGGACGTTGTTCTGCCCGCGCAGGGGATGGAGCCCCGTACCAGGGCGCCCGACCTGCCCGGTCATCAGGGCGAGCGAGATCAGGCAGCGCGCGTTGTCGGTGCCGTGGACGTGCTGGGAGACGCCCATGCCCCAGAAGATCATCGACCGCTCCGCGGTCGCATAGAGCCGCGCCACCTCCCGGATCGTGCCCGCGTCGACGCCGCAGCGATCGGCCATCGCGTCGGGTGCGTAGGCGGCGAGATGCTCCACCAGCCGTTCGTACCCCTCGGTGTGGGTGGCGACGTAGTCCGCGGCGACGAGGCCCTCCGTCGCGATGACGTGCATCATCGCGTTGAGCAGCGCGACGTCCGAGCCCGGACGGAAGCGCAGCTTGTGGGTCGCGTGCTTGGCCATCAGCGCGTTGCCGCGCGGGTCGATGACGACGAGCTTCGCGCCACGCTTCACCGCCTGCTTGAAATAGGTGGCGGCGACCGGGTGATTCTCGGTGGGGTTCGCGCCGATGACGACGATGACGTCGGCCACGAGCGCGTCGTTGAACGGCGCGGTGACGGCGCCCGAGCCGATCCCCTCCATCAGCGCGGCGACCGAGGAGGCGTGGCACAGCCGCGTGCAATGGTCGACGTTGTTGTGGCCGAAGGCCTGGCGGATGAGCTTCTGGACGAGGTAGGCCTCCTCGTTCGAGCCCTTGGCGGAGCCGAAGCCGGCGACCGCGCGGCCCCCGTGCGCATCGCGGATGCGGGCGAGGCCGGCGGCGGCGGCGTCGAGCGCCTCCTCCCAGGTCGCCTCGCGGAAATGCGTGAGCGGGTTCGCCGGGTCGACGTTCAGGCCCTTGGGCGCGCCCGCGCGGCGGATCAGCGGCACCGTGAGGCGCTGCGGGCTCGCGACGTAGTCGAAGCCGAAGCGGCCCTTCACGCACAGGCGGCTCTCGTTGGCCGGCCCGTCGCGGCCCTCGACATAGGCGATCTTCCCGTCCCGCAGCTGGTAGGAGATCTGGCACCCGACGCCGCAATAGGGGCAGACGGACTCAACCGTCTCGTCCGCCCCGCGCGTGCCGACCTGCGTCTTCGGATCGACGATCGAGGCCGGCATCAGCGCGCCGGTCGGGCAGGCCTGGACGCACTCGCCGCAGGCGACGCAGGTCGAGGCGCCCATCGCGTCGTCGAGATCGAAGACCGGGCGGTGGTGGTCGCCGCGATAGGCCATTCCGATGACGTCGTTGACCTGCACCTCGCGGCAGGCGCGGGCGCACAGCGTGCAGGAGATGCACGCGTCGAGGTTCACCGCCATGGCGGGATGGGAGAGGTCCGGCGCGGCCGGACGATCGCGGCCCGGGAAGCGGGCGTGCGCGCCCCCCTGCTCGTCGGCGAAGCGCCAGAGCGGGGAGGCGGCGTCGTGGGCCAGCTCCCGGGGCGGCTGGTCGGCCACGAGCAGCTCCATCACGAGCTTGCGGGCGGCGCGCGCCCGCTCGGAGGCGGTGCGCACGACCATCCCCTCCGCCGGCGGGCGGATGCAGGAGGCGGCGAGCACGCGCTCGCCCTCGATCTCGACCATGCAGGCGCGGCAGTTCCCGTCGGGCCGGTAGCCCGGCTCGGGACGGTGGCACAGATGCGGGATCGTCGTGCCCTCGCGGCGGGCGACCTCCCAGATGGTCTCGCCCTCGCGCGCGGCGACCGTACGGCCGTCGAGGGTGAAGCGGATCGTCATCGGGCGGTCTCCCTGCGGGACGGGGGCGGCGGGGAACGGGGGGTTAACGCGTCGCGCCTAGGGTCGCGTCCGTCTGCGAGCCGCAACGAGCCATGCCCGCCATGCCCACTGCGCGAAAGAGCCTGGTCGAGAGCACCCGCCGGAGCGCCCTCGCCCGCCCGCCGGAGCCGCGCACGTCGTCGTTCGCTCCGTTGATCGTTCTGGCCGCGGCGCTGGCGGCGACGGCGCCGCTCGCCTTCGATGTCCTGCCGCCGCTGATGCGGGCGTTCAGCCTGTTCCTCGACGGGGCGCTCACGCTGATGCTCGGCGCGGCGTTGCTGGCGGTCCAGAAGCCGGGATGGCGCGCGACGTTCGTGTGCGCGCTCCTCGCCGCGTTGCCGCTCGCTGCGTCCGCGGCCAAGTTCGCCGCGCTCGGGGAGACCGCGGTGGCCGGCGACCTGCTCCTCGTCGTCGACGCCGCGCGCACGCTGCCGTACTGGCAGGTCGCCGCTGCCGCGGCGATCGTCCTCGCGCTGCTGGCGCTCTTCGCCCTGGGGCTGCGCCGGCCGACGGCGCGGGAGGCCGCCGTGGCCTTCGCCGCGCCCGCGATCGTCGTCGGCGGACTCGTCGCGGCGAGCCTCTCCCCCGCCGCCGCCGCCGCCGTGGCCAAGGTCCTGCCGATGCAGCAGTTCAGCCTGCCGGTCTACGGGCACTGGCTGCAGGCGGCGACGCGCTTCGTCGAGGAGGTCGAGCGCGCCCACGTGCGCGCCGCGGCCGGGGACCTCGACGCCGCCGAGCTGCCGCAGCCGATCGGCACGACCGCGCTGCCGCCGCTCGCCGCGCGCAACGTCCACATCGTCGTCGCCGAGAGCCTCGTCGACCCCTCCTGGCTCGCCGGCTTCGCGCACGAGCCCGATCCCGCGCCGCCGGTGCTGCGGGCCTGGCGCGCGCGCGGCGGCAGCGATCGCGCGCTCGTGCCGATCTTCGGCAACCGCTCCTCCAACACGGAGTTCGAGGTGCTCTGCGGCGTCCCGGCCCTGACGCACGCCTCGGGTCTCGTCTTCAACGCGATCGCGCGCCCCCTGCCGTGCCTCCCGCGGCTCCTCGCCGAGCGCGGCTTCGCGACGGAGGGCCGCGTGCCGAGCCATCCGGCCTTCTTCAGTGCCGAGAGCGCCTACCGCCATATCGGCTTCACGCACGCCGAGTTCGACCGCGACTTCGCCCCCATGCACGACCTCGACGGCCGCTGGCTCTCGGCGGAGGCGACCCTGGCGCACGCCCGGGAGCGCATCGCCGCGCGCCTCGCGCAAGGGCGCCCCTTCCTCGACTACACGTTCGTGAACGCCGCGCACTTCCCCTTCGAGCGCGACCGGGCGAAGCGCCCCGACATCGTGGCCGTCTCTCCGTACGACGCCGCGGTGCACGGCTGGGCCAACGCCGCGTACTGGAGCTTCGCGGCGGTCGAGCTGCATCTCGCCTGGCTCGCGGCGCACGACCCGGACGCGATCGTCGTGGTGCTCGGCGACCACGCCCCGCCGCTCGGCGCCGATCACGCGCCCTATCGTGCGAGCGGCCGCGCCGAGAACGGCCTCGTCGCGGGACCGACCGGGGAGCCCGGCATGATGCAGACGCCGCTCTTCGTCCTCGACGCGGGCGTCCCGGTGGCGACGGGCGTGCTGCCGGCCCATGCGATCCCCGAGCTCGTGCTCGATCGCCTGTCGGGCGGGCGGCTGTGCGCCATGCGCGCCTGCCTCCATCGCGCCGAGGCGCGCCTTCGCCCGCACCGGCGGACGCCGATGATCGCCGCCGCCGCCGACGACGATCGCGCGCGCGTGCGCGCCTGCCTCCCGAGCGACGCCGACGCAGCCTGCGTCGCGGCGCGGCGCGAGACGCTCGCGTGGGACGTCGTGCTCGCGCGCCTGCTCGCCGGAGCGCCCGTCCCGGCGGGCGACACGCGCGAGAACGACGGGGGCGCGCGGGCTCAGCACGTCTCCTCCGCGAAGTAGTTGAGCACGCTCGCGACCGGGTTCGGCGCCGCCTGGCCGAGCCCGCAGATCGAGGCGTCGCGCATCACCTGCTCGAGATCGCCCAGCAGATGCAGGTCCCAGCGCCCGGCCGCGAGGAGGGCCTCGAGCTTCTGCGTGCCGGTGCGGCAGGGCGTGCATTGCCCGCACGACTCGTGGCGGAAGAAGCGCACGAGGTTGAGCGCGATGGCGCGCACGTCGTCGCGGTCCGAGAGGACCACGACCGCGTGCGAGCCGACGAAGGCCTTGTGCGGCTCGAGCATGCCGAAGTCGAGCGGCAGGTCCGCCATCCGAGCGGGCAGGATCCCCCCCGATGCGCCTCCCGGGAGATAGCCCGCGAGCATGTGGCCCTCCGCCATGCCGCCGCAGAACTCGGCGATCAGCTCCCGGCAGGTGATGCCGGCGGGGGCGAGCTTGACGCCGGGGTCGCGCACGCGCCCGGATACCGAGAACGAGCGCAGGCCCTTGTGCCCGCGCCGGCCCAGCCCCGCGAACCAGGCGGGCCCCTTCTCGACGATGTCGCGGATCCAGTGGAGCGTCTCGACATTGTGGTTGAGCGTCGGGCGGCCGAACAGGCCGGATTGCGCGATGTAGGGCGGGCGGTGCCGGGGAAGGCCGCGCTTTCCCTCGATCGATTCGAGCATCGCGCTCTCCTCGCCGCAGATGTAGGCCCCCGCCCCGCGCCGGATCTCGATCGGCGCGTGCCGGTCGAGCCCCGCCGCCTTCACCGCGGCGATCTCGCGCTCGAGCAGCGCGCGCACGCCGGCGTACTCGTCGCGCAGGTAGACGTAGAGCCGCGTCGCCTCCACCGCGAAAGCCGCGACGAGGGCACCCTCGAGGAAGCGGTGCGGGTCGCGCTCGAGATGGAAGCGATCCTTGAACGTGCCGGGCTCGCCCTCGTCGCCGTTCACCGTCATCAGCCGCGGGCCGGGACGGCCGCGCACGATCGCCCACTTGCGCCCGGCCGGGAAGCCCGCGCCGCCGAGCCCGCGCAGATCCGCGTCGGAGAGGAGCGCGACGAGGCTCTCGGCGTCGCGCGCGCCCGACAGGCAGTCCTCGAGCAGGCGATAGCCGCCCCCGGCCCGGTAGGCCTCGAGCCCGATCGCGTCCGCGGGCACCGGCTCGACCGTGTCGCCCGCCCGCGCCGCGGCGAGCACCGCCTCGGGCGTCGCCCGCTCGATCGCGCGCGTGCCGACGTGGACCGCTGGCGCGCCGGCGCAGCGCCCGATGCAGGGGGCGGCGAGCACACGGATCGCGGCCGGGTCGACGCCCTCGGCGAGCGCCCCGCGCAGCCGCTCGGCACCGGCCATCATGCACGCGACGCCGTCGCAGACGCGGATCGTCAGCGGCGGCGGCGGGGCCTCGCCCTCCTTCACGATGTCGAAATGGTGGTAGAAGCTCGCGACCTCGTGGACCTCCGCCTCGGGAATGCGGAACTCCTCGGCCAGCGCCTTCAGGTGGCGGGCCGAGAGGTGCCCGACGCCGTCCTGGAGGCGGTGGAGCGCCTCGATCAGCAGGTCGCGGCGGCGCGGCATGCCGTCGAGGAGCGCGCGCACCTCGGCGAGCGCCGTCTCTTCGAGGGGGCGGCCACGCGGGCGCCGGCGCGGCCCGCGGCCGGCGCGCACGGGGCTCGCTGCCGGCTGCCGCCCCTTCGCGGGTTCTTCGTCGCGCATGTGGTCCCTTCGTCTCGCGTCCTCACCGATCGGCCGGAGTGTCGGCCCCGCGCCCGCCCCTGTCCAGGGGCCGAGCGCCGCATCCCGCCCGGGCCGATCTCCCCAGCGCTGTCGCGTTTTCGCCACTTGGCGAAACGGGGGCGCCATGGCAATCAGGCGGGAGCTTCTTCATCTTCGGGACGGTCAATGGATCGCGGCGGCGACGGCATCGGGATCGGCATCATCGGCTACGGCATCATGGGCGAGCGGCTGCTGCGGGCCGCGCTCGGGCCGGGTGCGTCGTCCGTGCGCGTGTGCGGCGTGTGGGACCCCTCGCCGGCCGCGATGGCGCGGCTCGCCGAGAGCTTCCCGGAGATCGCCCGCTTCGACGGCGTCGCCCCGCTCATCGAGACCTGCGCGTGCGTCTACGTGGCGGCCCCTCCCGCCTCGCATCTCGACCATGCCCGCGCCGCCCTCGCCGCCGGCAAGGCGCTGTTCTGCGAGAAGCCGCTCGCCGTCGACGTCGGCCAGGCCCGCGCCTTCGTGCGCGACGCGGACGCTGCCGGCATGCGGGCGGCGGTGAACTTTCCCTTCGCCTCGTCGCCCGCCGTCGATCAGCTCGAGGCCTGGATGGCGGACGGCACCGTGGGGCGGCTGCGGGAGGCCGACATCGAGGTCGGCTTCGCGGCCTGGCCGCGCCCCTGGCAGGAGGACGCCGCCGCCTGGCTCGACCGGCGCCTTCAGGGCGGCTTCACCCGCGAGGTGCTCTCGCACTTCCTGTTCCTCGCCGGACGCCTGCTCGGACCCGCGACGCTCGGGCCGGCGAGCGTGCGCTATCCCGTCGACGGCGCGAGCGAGCGGGCGGTCGCGGCGGAGCTGGCCTGCGGAACGCTGCCCGTGCGCGTGAACGGCCGCGTCGGCGAGACGGAGAAGGCCGACACCAACGCCCTCACGCTCCACGGCGAGAACGGCACGATCCGCCTGCGCGACTGGTCGATCGCCGAGCGCCTCGTCGACGGCGCCTGGCGCGAGGCCGAGGGCGCGCTGCCGCAGGAGGAGGCGCGCCCGATCACCCTCGCGCGCCAGCTCGAGAAGGTCTCCGCCATGACCCGCGGCGCGCCGCACGGCCTCGCCTCGCTGGCCGAGGCGCTCGCGGTGCAGGAGCTCGTCGAGGCGATCCTCGCCTCCGGCGACGAGGCGCGCGGCTGAGCGGCTGGCGACTGGGCGACTGGGCGACGCCGACGCGGACGCGGATCGGCGCGGAACGGCCCAGCCTCGCGCCGCGTTCTCCCTTCGTGTCCCGACGCCGCCGCCCGACGCGGCGCGACGTCGACGTTCCGATACGAAAGGGTACCCGATGGACCGCAAAGTCGAAGACGTGCGCGCGCGCCAGGGCTGGCGCGGCCGGCCCGTCCTCGCGATTCTCGTCATCTCCATGGCGCTCGCGACGCTGGCCTTCCTCGTCTACATGGGCTGGGCCTTCGAGTCCGCGCCGGATGTCGCGGCGCCCACGGAGACGCCCGCGGTGAACTCGCCCGCGAACGAGGTGAACCCGGTCCCCACCGCCGACCCGAACTGACGACGTGGCCTCACCCGCCGCGGCGGAAGACGAGCATCATGTTGTTCGCGGGCATGTCGACCCGCTCGACGAGCGACAGGTCCCGGACAGCGGCGGCTGCAGCGACGTCGGCGACGTCGCGGATCCCCCAACGCCGATCGCGCGCCTTCAGGGAGGCGTCGAACTCCGCGTTGGACGGGGCCGTGAAGCGGCCCTCCAGGTTGAAGGGGCCGTAGAGCACGAGCGGTGCGCCGGGTGGCAGCAGCCGTCCGGCGCCCGCCATCAGCCCGAGCCCCGCCTCCCACGGCGCGATATGGATCATGTTGATCGATACGACGGCGTCGGCGCGCGCGACCGGCCAACCGGGCGCGGCGGCGTCGAGCGCGATCGGCGGCTCGAGGTTGGCGAGGTCCGCGTGCGCCCGCCGGGCGTCGATGCTCGCACGAGCCTGCGGGTCCGGGTCGCTCGGCAGCCACGTGAGGCCCGGCAGCGCGCGGGCCATGTGGACGGCATGCTCGCCCGTTCCGCTCGCGATCTCGAGCACGACGCCCGTCGGCGGCAGGACCCTGCGCAGCACCGCGAGGATCGGGCCGCGGTTGCGCGCCGCGGCCGGGGCGACCAAGGCGCCGGGAGGCGGCGCATCGTCCTCCTCGCTCATGCCGGCGCGATCAGCCGGCGACCGCGCGGGGCCCGCGGCGACGCTGGCCTTGCGCCTCCCCTCGCGCCTTCGCCTCCTGCGCGCGCATGAAGGCGCCGATGCGCGGTGCGACCTCGGCGCGGAAGCGCGAGCCGTTGAACACGCCGTAATGCCCGACGCGCGCCTGGAGGTGGTAGAGCTTGCGGTCGTCCGGCAGGTTCGGCGTCAGCTCGAGCGCCGCCAGCGTCTGCCCGACGCCGGAGATGTCGTCGCGCTCGCCCTCGACGGCCATGATGGCGCAGCGCGTGATGGCGGAGGGGTCGACCGGGCGCCCGCGATGGGTCATCTCGCCCTTCGGCAGCGCGTGCGAGACGAACACCGTCTCGACGGTCTGGAGGTAGAACTCCGCCGTGAGGTCCATCACCGCGAGGTACTCGTCGTAGAACTCGCGGTGCTTCTCGGCCGAATCGCCATCGTCGTCGACGAGGTGGTTGAACATCTCCCAGTGGGCGGAGATGTGACGATCGAGGTTCATCGCCATGAAGCCGGAGAGCTGGTAGAACCCCGGGTAGACGTCACGCCACAGGCCTAGGTTCGGTGGCGGCACCTTGACGATGCAGTTGCGCCGGAACCACTCCGTGCCGCGCTCCTGGGCCACCAGGTTGACCGCGGTGGGCGAGCGGCGCGTGTCGATCGGCCCGCCCATCAGCGTCATCGAGCGCGGGATGCAGGGATCGTCCGCCGCTTCCATCAGCGAGATCGCGGCGAGCACCGGCACGGCGGGCTGGCACACGGCCATGACGTGCACGTCCGGGCCGAGCAGGCGGCACATCTGGATCACGTAGTCGATGTAGGTGTCGAGATCGAAGGCGCCCTCGACGAGCGGCACCTCGCGGGCGTCCGCCCAGTCGGTGATGTAGACCTCGTGATTGGGCAGGAAGGCCTCGACCGTGCCGCGCAGGAGCGTGGCGTAGTGGCCCGACATCGGCGCGACCATCAGCACCTTCGGGTCCGACGGACGATCGGGATCGGCGATGGCGCGATCGAAATGCAGCAGGCGGCAGAAGGGCCGCTCCCAGGCCACGCGCTCGTAGACCGGCGTCGGCACGCCGTCGACGCGGGTCTCGTCGAGCAGGAAGGCGGGCTTGCCGTAGCGCCGCGTCACGCGCTCGAACAGCTCGCAGCCCGCCGCCATCGCCTTGCCGTAGGGCGTGTGCGTGAGCGGGTTGACGGGATTCTTGAAGGCGATGCGCGTCGCGTCGGTCGCCGCGCGGGCCGGGGCCAGCATCATGTGACCGGCTTCGTACCAGAAGTAAGCGGGATCCATCGTCAGCCAACCTTTCGCGAACGGCGCCCGGCGTCCCGGGCCGCGCCGACCTCGGCGGTCGGGTGTGACGCGAACCCACCCGATCCCCCGGCCGTTCCCCATCCTGGCGGGAATGCGGCGATCGGTCGACCGCATTCCTACATAGGACCTCTTATCACATCGTCTCTGTGTCGATACAGATCGCCGTCCGTCGGCGCGCGCACGAGACGCGCACGAGAACGGCGGCTCCTGTTCGAGCGACCTCTTCCACGCTACCTATTCTCCCGTGAACGCCATCGAGCCCCATCGCCTCACCGGAAGCGCCCGGCGCCTGCGCCTCGACACGCTCGTGCGCCTGCGCTGGCTCGCCGTGATCGGCCAGAGCGCGGCGGTGGCGGGCGTGCATTTCGGGCTCGGCTACGCCCTGGCCTTCGGCGCCTGCTTCGTGCTGATCGCGGCCTCGGCCTGGCTCAACCTCGCGCTCCGGGTCCGCTACCCCGCGAGCCACCGGCTGTCGGACGACGCGGCGACCTTCCTGCTCGCCTTCGACGTCGCCCAGCTCGCCGCCCTCCTGTTCCTCACGGGCGGCCTGCAGAACCCCTTCGCGATCCTGTTCCTCGCCCCGGTCCTGATCTCGGCGACGGCGCTCACGCCCAGGCGCACGCTGCTGCTGGGCGCGCTCGTCGTCGCCTGCGCCACCGCCCTCGGCTTCGCGCACCTGCCGCTGCCCTGGCGCGAGGGGGAGATGCTGGAACTGCCCTTCGTCTACGTGGTCGGCGTCTGGGCGGCGATCCTGCTCGGAACGGGCTTCACCGGCGTCTACGCCTGGCGCGTGGCGGAGGAGGCGCGCCAGCTCTCGCAGGCGCTCGCGGCGACCGAGCTCGTGCTCGCGCGCGAGCAGCATCTCTCCCAGATCGACGGCCTCGCCGCCGCCGCCGCGCACGAGCTCGGCACCCCGCTGGCGACGATCGCGCTCGTGGCCAAGGAGCTCTCGAAGCGGCTCGCCGGCAACGACGAGCTCGCCGAGGACGTCACCCTCCTGCGCGAGCAGGTCGAGCGCTGCCGCGGCATCCTCGGCCAGCTCACCTCGCGCGGGGATGAGGCTGACGGGGAGTTCCTCGAGCGCATGACGCTCATGCACCTCGTCGAGGACCTCGTCGACCCGATGCGCGGCATCGGCGTCGCCATCCGCGTCACCCGCACGGGCGAGGGCGCGCCGCCGCGTGGGCGGCGCAACGCGGGCCTCGTCTACGGGCTCACCAACCTGCTCGACAACGCGGTCGACTTCGCCGACGACGAGGTCGTGGTCGAGGCGGGCTGGGACGAGCGGCAGGTCTGGATCGAGATCCGCGACGACGGCCCGGGCTTTCCCGCCGAGGTGCTGCTGCGGCTCGGCGAGCCCTACGTCACGACCCGCGGGCACGACAAGCGCGGGCCCGAGGAGGAGGCCGCGGGCCACGGGCTCGGCGTCTTCATCGCGAAGACGCTGATCGAACGCACGGGCGCGCAGCTCACCCTCACCAACGGCCCCGCCCCCGAGGTCGGCGCCATCGCCCGCGTGGCCTGGTCGCGCGCCGCGTTCGAGGCCGGCGGCTGAGCATTCCGTCGACCAATCGTTCATCACGAGAACGTGACCGACGGCGCTGCGCTGGATAAGCCCGCCGGGCGTCCTACATGACTTTTCAACGGAACGACTCGGCACGTGAGGACGAGCCGACTGGGCGGGTGTGGGACGGGCGCAGTCCGGCCACCGAAGCAGGAGTACGAGGACGATGGTCGAAGCGCAGAGCCTGGAGGCCCCGACACGGACGCAGGAGGACATGACCCTCCTCATCGTCGATGACGACCGCCCCTTCTCGACGCGCCTCGCGCGCGCCATGGAGAGCCGCGGCTACGTGGTTCGGGTGGCCGAGAGCGTCGCGGACGGCATCGCCGCCGTCGACGGCGCGCCCCCCGCCTTCGCGGTGATCGACATGCGGCTGGGCGACGGCAACGGGCTGGAGGTGATCACGCGCCTCAAGGAGAAGCGGCCCGATGCACGCGGTGTGGTGCTCACCGGCTACGGCAACATCGCCACCGCCGTGACCGCCGTGAAGCTCGGCGCCTTCGACTACCTCGCCAAGCCCGCCGACGCCGACGAGATCGACGCGGCGCTGCGGGCCGAGCCCGGCGCCCGCGCCGAGCCGCCGGAGAACCCGATGTCGGCGGACCGGGTGCGCTGGGAGCACATCCAGCGCGTCTACGAGCTGTGCGGCCGCAACGTGTCGGAGACGGCGCGGCGCCTCAACATGCATCGCCGCACCCTCCAGCGCATCCTGGCCAAGCGCGCGCCGCGCTGACGACGCCGGGGGCAACCCTCAGGCGTCGGTGACGCCGGCGTCGTCCTGCGCCTTGAGCACGTCCGGGCGCGGCATCGAGACGATGTTGTAGCCCGAATCGACGTGGTGGATCTCGCCGGTCACCCCGCCGGCGAGGTCCGAAAGCAGGTAGAGCGCCGAGCCGCCGATCTCGTCGAGGGTCACCGTGCGCCGGAGAGGCGCGTTCGCCGCCTGGTGGGCGTACATCAGGCGCGCGTCCGCGATGCCGGCGCCCGCGAGCGTGCGCACCGGCCCGGGCGAGAGCGCGTTGACGCGGATACCCTCGGGCCCCAGGTCGTTGGCGAGATAGCGCACCGAGGCCTCGAGCGCCGCCTTGGCGAGGCCCATGACGTTGTAGTTCGGCATCACCCGGCTCGAGCCGCCGTAGGTCAGCGTGAGGAGCGCGCCGCCCGTGCCCATGCGCTTGGCCGCGCGCTGCGCCACCTCGGTGAAGGAGAAGGCCGAGATCACCATCGTGCGCGAGAAGTTCTCCCGCGTCGTGGCGTCGATGTAGCGGCCCTTGAGCTCGGCCTTCGCCGAGAAGCCGATCGCGTGGACGACGAAGTCGAGCCTGCCGTCCCAGGCCTCGTCGAGCCGGGCGAAGGCGGCGTCGAGCGTCGCGACGTCCTCGACGTCGCAGGGGATCGCGAGATCGGAGCCGACGGACTGCGCGAGCGGCGTCACCCGCCGGCCGAGCGCCTCGCCCTGGTAGGTGAAGGCGAGCTCGGCCCCGTGCGCAGCGAGCGTGCGCGCGATGCCCCAGGCGATCGAATGGTCGTTGGCGACGCCCATGATCAGGCCCCGCTTGCCCTGCATCAGCCCGGTCATCGTGTCGGTCTCCTGGTCGCTTCTTCTAGGATCATCGAGTTGCGTGGATGCGGCGTCGAGCTCTTCACCCGGCGCCCCACACCCCCGGCCCCTCTCCACCAGGGAGAGGGGAGGGCGTCGCGTGTGCCGCGGGCGTCTCGACCATCCGTCCGGCGGCGGGATGTGCGCGCCGCTCATGCCGGCTGCGCCGGTCTCCCCTCTCCCTCGTGGAGAGGGGCCGGGGGTGTGGGGCGTCGAGGAGAAAGCGCGACGCCGCGAAACACTACGCCTCCAAGCGCTTCATCACGATCGTCGCGTTCGTCCCGCCGAACCCGAACGAGTTCGACAGCACGCAGCCGAGCGAGACCCCGTCGCGGCGCTCGCGCACGATCGGCATGTCGGCGAAGGACGGGTCGAGCTCCTCGATGTTGGCGGAGGCGCAGATGAAGTCGTTGTTCATCATCAGGAGGGAGTAGATCGCTTCCTGCACGCCGGTGGCGCCGAGCGAATGACCGGTGAGCGACTTCGTGGCGGCGATCGGCGGGCACGCGTCGCCCGTGCCGAAGACCTCGCGCAACGCCTCGATCTCCTTCTCGTCGCCGACCGGCGTCGAGGTGGCGTGCGGGTTGATGTAGTCGACGGGCACCTTCACGGTCGACAGCGCCTGGCGCATGCAGCGCACCGCGCCCTCGCCCGAGGGGGCGACCATGTCGTAGCCGTCGGAGGTGGCGCCGTAGCCGACGATCTCGCCGTGGATCCTCGCGCCGCGTGCACGCGCGTGCTCGTACTCCTCGAGCACCAGCACGCCGGCGCCGCCGGCGATGACGAACCCGTCGCGGTTGACGTCGTAGGCCCGCGACGCGACGGCGGGCGTGTCGTTGTACTTCGTCGACATGGCGCCCATGGCGTCGAACAGGTTCGACATGGTCCAGTCGAGATCCTCGCAGCCTCCGGCGAAGATCACGTCCTGGCGACCCATCGCGATGGTCTCGTAGGCGTTGCCGATGCAATGGTTCGAGGTCGCGCAGGCGGACGAGATCGAGTAGTTCACGCCCTTGATCTTGAACCAGGTCGCGAGCGTGGCCGACGCGGTCGAGGACATCGACTTGGGCACCGCGAAGGGGCCGATGCGCTTGGGACCCTTGTCCTGCGTGATCGCCGCCGCCTCGACGACGGTGCGCGTGGAAGGTCCGCCCGAGCCCATGATGATGCCGGTGCGCTCGTTGGAGACCTCGCCGGGCTCGAGCCCCGAATCGGCGATCGCCTCGTCCATGGCGACGTGGTTCCAGCCCGTGCCGCGGGCGTGGAAGCGCATGGCACGCCGGTCGACCTTCTCCTCGGGCACGACGCGCGGAGCGCCGTGGACGCGGCAGCGGAAGTTCAGCCGCGCGTAGTCCTCGGCGAAGACGATGCCCGAGCGCCCCTGGCGCAGGCTCTCGAGCACCTGGGGAATGTCGTCCCCGATCGAGGAGACGATGCCCATCCCCGTGACGACGACGCGCCTCATTCGCTGATACCTCCCTGTCCGGCCCGCGCTCGCGCCTGTCCGGCGTCTCGGCGGGCTCAGCCGCCCGCGGCCTCGGCCTGGAACAGGCCCACCCGCAGGTCCTTCGCCTCGTAGATGCGCCGGCCGTCCGCCTCGAGGAAGCCGTCGGCGATGCCGAGGACGAGCTTCGAGCGGAACACGCGCTTCAGGTCGACGCCGTAGACCACCTTGCTCACGCTCGGCAAGACCTGGTCGGAGAACTTCACCTCGCCCACCCCGAGCGCGCGGCCGCGCCCGTGCGCGCCGAGCCAGCCGAGATGGAAGCCGCACAGCTGCCAGAGCGCGTCGACGCCCAGGCAGCCGGGCATGACGGGATCGCCCTTGAAGTGGCAGGCGAAGAACCAGAGGTCCGGGCGCACGTCGAGCTCGGCGCGGACGTGGCCCTTGCCGTAGGCCCCGCCGTCCTCGCCGATCGAGGTGATCCGATCGAACATCAGCATCGGCGGCAGCGGAAGCTGGGCGTTGCCGGGGCCGAACAGCTCGCCGCGTCCGCAGGCGAGCAGCTCCTCGTAGGAGTATTCGGGCTTTCTGGCGAGCGTCTGGCTCATGCGTGCGGCCGGTCCTCTTCTGGTCTCACGAATCCCGTCCTGGCCGAAGGCGGACCCGCGGCTCGGGACGGCCCTGGTAACACACGTTGCGAGCCGCGCGAAAGCGCGGATCGGTGCCGCTCGCGAAGCGGGCCGGTGCCGGGCGCGCGGCTTCGCCACCTCCGATCGACCGTTGCAGCCGTGCGCGCGCCGACGTCCCGGTGAGACGCTTCCGTGCTTTGCCGGGTTGCGGGTGCGGCGCGCAAACCCTACAAAGGAAAGAACGAGCGCCCCGCGCGGGCGTTCCCGCCGCTCACCCGAACGAGGCGTCACGACTCCGCCATGGATCACAGCGCTCCTTCCGCGTCCCCTGCCGCCCCCTTCGCCGGCGCGCAGGCCGGGCGCCCCGGCTGCCCGCTCTCGAACCTGCGCGACAAGCTGCGCCGGGTCGGCCTGAGGCCGACGCGCCAGCGGGTTTCCCTCGGCTGGCTCTTGTTCGGCAAGGGCGACCGGCACATCACGGCCGAGATGCTCTACGACGAGGCGATGCGCGCGCGCGTCCCCGTCTCGCTCGCGACCGTGTACAACACGCTCCACCAGTTCACCGAGGCGGGCCTGCTGCGCCAGCTCGCGGTGGACGGGTCCAAGGCTTATTTCGACACGAACCCGACCGAGCACCACCACTTCTTCGTCGAGGGCGAGGAGGAGCTGATGGACGTGCCGGCCGAGGGCGTGACCGTGATGGACCTGCCCGAGCCGCCGGAAGGCTTCGAGGTCGCCCGCGTGGACGTCGTGGTCCGCCTGCGGCGCAAGGACGCACGCCGCCGCGCGTGAGCGGCGTCGAGCCGACAGGTCCGCCTGCTTCGAGGTGAAACGGCCTCGGGGCGAGGTGGCCAGCGCGCGGCCTGTCCATCAGACGGTCGTCACCAAAGGGTCGTCGCGTCCTCATCGTCTCGGGAGATCGCGCCGCGCTCGGTGAACAAGTCGACGTACGGCGTGTAGCGGTAGACGCGGTTTCGCCGCTGACCGGTGATCTCCTCCAGTATTCCCGCCACTGCGAGACGCTGCACGATCTGGTTGGCTGCCGCATACGAGACGTTCAGAGCGAGAGCCATCTCGTTGACGGTGATGATCGGCCGTTGGAACAGCCGCTCCAGCACGATCAGCCCGTTGGCCGCGGCACCCCCATCTCGCGGGTCACCAGCAGCCGGTGTCTCTCCGGCAGATGGTCGCAAAATCAGAGCGTCGCTGTTTCGCCGTCTGCCGACGTCGTATCGGATGTCGGTCTGCATTTAGCATGGGGTGGCAGCTCCCGCCATATATCGCCCAGCCTATAATAAAGGGCGCCCTTGCAGGTCATATATTGGCGAGCCTGAAATATGGCCGTCGCGCTCAGGCCGTATTTCGGCCTTCCCCCGATATGGCTCTCCAGCGCGGCCCCCATCGTGCTTCCCCCTCATCACGCCACCGCGTCCGCATCTCTCCGGGTACGCGCCCCGCCTCCGCCACCGTCTCGCGCCCGAGCGGCGCTTGCGCACATGCGCATCGTCACGGGCGCGTGCGCGCGCTAGGGTCCCGCCGCGAACGTGACCATTTGGCGAGAGCGGGGCCGTGCAGGATCTCGGGACATACGACTACGTCGTCGTCGGCGCCGGCTCGGCCGGCTGCGTCGTCGCCAACCGGCTCTCGCGCGATCCGTCGGTGCGCGTCCTCCTGCTGGAGGCCGGGGGCAAGGACGACTGGATCTGGTTCCACATCCCCGTGGGGTACCTCTTCGCCATCGGCAACCCGCGCGCGGACTGGATGCTCAGGACCGAGCCGGTGCCGGGGCTGAACGGGCGCAGCCTCGCCTATCCCCGCGGCAAGGTGATCGGCGGCTCGTCCGCCATCAACGCGATGATCTACATGCGCGGCCAGGCGCAGGACTACGACGGCTGGCGCCAGCTCGGCCTCGAGGGCTGGGGCTGGGAGGACGTGCGGCCCGTCTTCCGCCAGCACCAGGACCACGCGCGGCCGGACGAGCATCACGGTGCGGGCGGCGAGTGGCGCGTCGATTATCCGCGCGTTCGCTGGGCGCTGCTCGACGCCGTCATCGACGCCTGCGTCGCCGCCGGCATCCCGGCGACCGACGACTTCAACCGCGGCGACAATTCCGGGGTCGGCTACTTCCAGGTCAACCAGAAGGGCGGCCGGCGCTGGTCGAGCGCCCGCGGCTTCCTGAAGCCCGCCCTCTCGCGGCCGAACCTGCGGCTCGAGACGGGGGTGAGCGTCGAGCGCGTCGTGATCGAGGACGGGCGCGCGGCCGGCGTCGTGCTCTCGCGCGGCGGCGAGACGTTCACCGCGCAGGCCTCCGGCGAGGTCGTGCTCTGCGCGGGAGCGGTGAAGTCGCCGCAGATCCTGGAGCTCTCCGGCGTCGGCGACGGCGCGCGGCTGCAGGCACTCGGCATCGAGACGCGCCGGCACCTGCCCGGCGTCGGCGAGAACCTCCAGGACCATCTCCAGCTGCGGCCGATCTTCAAGGTCGAGGGCGTGCGCACCTTGAACGAGGACTACGGAAAGCTCTGGCGGCGCGCCTGGATGGGGCTCGAGTACGCGCTCTCCCGGCGCGGGCCGCTGACCATGGCGCCCTCGCAGCTCGGCGCCTTCGCCCGCTCCTCGCCGGACTACGAGACTCCCAACCTGCAATTCCACTTCCAGCCGCTGTCGCTCGACAAGTTCGGCGACGCGCCCCATCCCTTCGCGGCCTTCACCGCGAGCGTGTGCAACCTGCGCCCGACGAGCCGAGGCTCGGTCCACGCCGCGAGCCCGGACCCGCACGCGCCGCCGGCGATCCAGCCCAACTACCTCGATACGGAGGAGGACCGCCGCGTCGCAGCCGATTCGATCCGGCTCGCCCGGCGCATCGTCGCGCAGCCGCCCCTCGCGCGCTTCCGGCCGCAGGAGTTCAAGCCGGGGCCCGACCTCGACGGCGACGAGGCGCTGGCGAGGGCCGCGGGCGAGATCGGCACGACGATCTTCCACCCCGTCGGCACGGCGAAGATGGGGCTCGCCTCCGATCCGACGGCGGTGCTCGACGCGCGGCTCCGCGTGCACGGGATCGCCGGCCTGCGGGTCGTCGACGCCTCCGCGATGCCGCGGATCACGTCGGGCAACACCAACTCGCCCACCATCATGATCGCCGAGAAGGCGAGCGCGATGATCCTCGAGGCGCGCGGCGGCTGAGGCCCCGCGGCGACGTCAGAACTTCACGCCGGCGGCGCCGCGCAGGGTGCTCAGCGACACCTCGGACCCCCCGGCGTCGGGGAAGAAGGCGTACTGCCATTCGCCGCGCAGGAAGATGTTCTCGGTCAGCGCCACGTCGATGCCGGCGCCGCCGGCCAGGCCGATGGTGGTGCCGCTGCTCGGGGAGGTCTCGCTCCAGGCGAACGGCCCGCGATTGGGCAGCGTCTGGTGGTTCGTCTCGGAATAGACGAGATCGGTCCGACGGGTGCGCTCGTACTGGGCGAGCGCCACGCCACCGGTGATGAAGGGCAGGAAGTCGCCGATCGTGTAGCCGGCGCGGGCGCGCAGCGTGACGACGTTGTCGAGCGCGAGGTCGAAGGTCCCGCTGGCGACGGCGTTCCCGAGGAAGCCGTTGCTCAGCTGCCGCGAGCGGCCGAGCGTATCCGAGCCGGAGACCCGATGCTCGCCGCGCGCGAAGTCCAGCTCGATGCCGAGCACGGCTTCTGAGAACTGGAAATTGTATCCGGCGAAGGCGCCGTACACCGCCTCCTTGGAGTCGCGGACGACCGGCTGGATGAAGGTCGAGACCCGCATCTCGTTTTCGATCACCGTGTCGCGCAGATGCCGCGAGATCGGCTCCGCGAAGACGCCCGTCGCGTCGGAGCTCATCTGCCCGTAGCCGGCGGTGAGGCCGAAATAGCCGCCCTGCCAAGTCGTTACGGGTGTCACGCCGAAACCCTGCGCGCCGCGCAGGGGGCCGAGGTCGACGGCGCCGGCGACGCCCGGGAGGAGGGTGACGGCGGTGGCGAAGGCGACCGCGATGGACGTACGCATGGCGAGGAATCCCCTTCGGAAGCCCTATGGCGGGTCTCACTCTCGACGACGATAGTCTTCCGGTAACGTTAATGCTTGGTTGCCGCCACGCCTCAGAACGCGCGCGAGAGCGGGGAGTCGTGGGGCGTCTCCGGCGCGGGCTCGGCGAAGCTCCAGCGCAGGCCGATGCGGGCCTCGTGCGCCGAGAGCGCGTCGGCCGCGATGCGCGTGCCGCCGACGAAGCCGGTCGCCGCCTCCCCCAGATGAACGTAGCGGTAGTTCAGGTCGAGGCTGAGGCTGCGCCCCGCGTCGACCGAGACGCCGGCCGTGAGCGCGTAGGCGAAGCTGCCCGTCGTCTCGTGGGCGCGGTCGAGCCCAGCGAGGGAAACGCCGGCGACCGCGCACGGGGCCGGGCAGCCCGAGACGGTGAGCCCGTCGAGGCTGTTCCAGGCCCAGCCGACGCCCGCACCGACATAGGGCGTGAAGCCGTGCCAGGTGCCCAGGTCGAGATAGGCGTTGGCGAGCAGCGCTGTCGAGGAGAAGGTCGACGTCCCGCGCGCACCGGCGACGGGCGTGCCGGAGAAGATCTCCGCGTCGAGCCCGCCGCGGTGATCCGCGGTGACGTCGAAGCGAAGCCAGGAGTTGGCCTTGTAGCCCGCCCCGAGCCCGAACCCGACGCCGCCGTCGACCGTCGCGCCCGGAAAGGCCGCGACGGCGCCGTTCGTGGCGGTGACGTCCGGATCCCGGAGCGTGGCGTGGAAGATGTCTCCGCGCAGGTACCATCCGGAGCCGACCGGCGCCGCCGGCGCCGGCTCGATCGCCGGCAGGGGCGGCAGGTCCCCCATGTCCGCGGCTCCCACGTCCGCGGCTCCCATGTCCGCGGCGTGGGCCGGCGCGAGCGCCGGCACGGCGAGCGCGCTCGCGACCACGGCGGCCGCGACGCGGCGTCGGCCGATGAGCAGGAGCGCGGGCACGGTCGAGGCGGGCATGCGCGGATCTCCCTCGTCGATCAGAAGCTGCGGCTGAGCGGTGCGGGATGGACGGCCCGGGCGGGAGCCTGCAGGTTCCAGCGCATGCCGAGCTTCAGGTCGTGCGAGTGGATCGCGTCGATCTCCCACTCGTCGCGCACCGTGCTGACGCCGTCGAAGCGGTAGGTCTCGCCGGTGCCGCCGTCGCCCATGGCGAGGTAGCGGTAGCCGAGCTCGAGCGACAGGTTCGGCGAGACCTCGTAGCCCAGGCCGGCGTAGAGCGCCCAGGCGAAGTTCGTCCGCGACTCCTTGTCGGCGTAGGTGACGCTGTTGCTGAAGGCGGAGACGTTGCTCGGGAAGATCGTGCCGATGTCGCGGAAGTTGTCGATCGTCACGTGCGCGAAGCCGATGCCGGCGCCGACGAAGGGCGTCACGCCGTACCAGGTGCCGAGATCGAGGTAGCCGTTGACGAGGCCGACCCACTCGGTCTTGTCGAAGTAGAGCTCGTTCGTCTGGTTGAAGCCGTTCGCGCCGATCCACCGGACGCGGTCGAGCCCGCGGTAATGCGCGCGTCCGCGGTACTCGCCGGTCACGTCGGCACGGAACCAGGAATTGAAGCGATAACCCGCGCCGACGCCGACGAAGCCCGCGGAGGAGAAGTCGGACTGCAGCGTCTCGACGGCGGCCGCGGGCTGGGCGGCATCGAGCAGCGGGTTCTTCGGATCGTCGGAGCGCTGGTTCGACAGGCCGATGTCGCCGCGCAGGTACCAGCCGCCGGCGAAGCTCTCGACGGCGACGGGGACGGGTGCGGGCGGAAGGGTGGGCAGGTCGGCGGCGCTGGCGCTCGTCGCGATGACGCCGCCGACGGCGGCGAGGGCGGCCACGAGGGCCGGCTCGAGGCGAATCATGGCGTGGTGTCCCCGTTCTCGTCGCGGCGGGCGAACGGCCCGCGGCTCTCACGAAGGGGACGATTGCAGGATTTCCTTAAGCACAGCTTAACCTTAAGCGTTAGGGTTAAGCCTCCGTGACCGGTCGCCGTCCCCCGCCGGGGCCGATCGCTTCGGACGGTGGCGTGGCCGCGCTCCCACCGGCCGCGAAGGGGGGGCGAGCACGGCGTGCCCTCGGGACGGCGTACGGCGGCCTCGCGGCGGCGTCAGGCCGCCGCGCGGGTCACGGCGAGCGCGATCTCGTCGACCACCTCGAGCACGAGGGCGCGGTCGTCGCCCTCCGCCATGACACGAATCACCGGCTCGGTGCCGGACGGGCGGATGACGAGGCGCCCGCCGTCGCCGAGCCGCGAGCGCGCCGCCTCGATGGCGGAGGCGACGGCGACGTCCTCCAGCGGGCGCCCGCCGGCGTAGCGTACGTTCTTGAGGATCTGCGGCAGCGGCTCGAAGCAGTGGCAGACCTCCGACACCGGCCGCTCGGAGCGCTTGACCACCGCGAGCAGCTGCAGCGCCGCGATGAGGCCGTCGCCCGTCGTGGCGTAGTCGGAGAGGATGACGTGGCCGGACTGCTCGCCGCCGAGGTTGTAGCCGCCCTCGCGCATGCGCTCGAGCACGTAGCGATCGCCCACCGCCGTGCGCTCGAGCGAGAGGCCGAGGCTCTCCAGGTAGCGCTCGAGGCCGAGGTTCGACATCACGGTCGCGACGATGCCGGGGCGCGAGAGCCGCCCGTCCTCGTGCCAGCTGCGGGCGATCGCCGCCATCAGCTGGTCGCCGTCGACGACGCGGCCCTTCTCGTCGACGACGATCACCCGGTCGGCGTCGCCGTCGAGCGCGATGCCGACGTCGGCGCGCAGCTCGCGCACCTTCTGGACGAGCGCCTCGGGCGCGGTGGAGCCGACGTCGCGGTTGATGTTGAACCCGTTGGGCTCGACGCCGATGGCGATGACCTCGGCGCCGAGCTCCCACAGGGCCTCGGGCGCGACGCGGTAGGCGGCGCCGTTGGCGCAGTCGAGCACGATGCGCAGGCCCTCGAGGTCGAGGAGGCGCGGCAGCGTGCGCTTGGCGAACTCGATGTAGCGGGCGTGCACGCCCTCGACGCGCTTGGCGCGCCCGAGCCCGGCGGAGGGCGCGAGCCGGCGCGTCAGGTCGCCGTCGATCAGCGCCTCGATCTCGCGCTCGACGCCGTCGGAGAGCTTGTAGCCGTCCGGCCCGAACAGCTTGATGCCGTTGTCCTCGAACGGGTTGTGCGAGGCGGAGATCATCACGCCGAGATCCGCGCGCATGGAGCGTGTGAGCATGGCCACCGCCGGCGTCGGCATCGGGCCGAGCAGGAGCGTGTCCATGCCCACCGAGGTGAAGCCGGCGACGAGCGCGTTCTCGATCATGTAGCCGGACAGCCGCGTGTCCTTGCCGATGACGACCCGGTGGCGGTGATCGCCCCGCCGGAAGGCGAGGCCGGCGGCCTGCCCGACCCTGAGCGCGAGCTCGGGCGTGATGGTGACGTTGGCGCGGCCGCGGATGCCGTCGGTTCCGAAATGCTTGCGCAAGGGGGCGTGCTCCGGTCGTGATCCGAGGTCGGTCGTGCGGCGGCGCGGACCGACCGGGGTGGTCCAGAACACCCGCACGGCGCGCGCCGTCAAGCGCAGGGTGGCACGGCAGCCTTCAAATTCGGTAAGCGATTGTTACGGAGGGGCTTGCGGGCGGCGGGAGCGCGGGGAGAGAGGACCGGTGGCGGGGAGATGTCGGCGCGCGATCCCCGCGTCATCCCCCTTGCCGCCCCGCCGCCTTTGGGCTACCAACACCGCACGGCAGGCGCCCGTAGCTCAGCTGGATAGAGCGTTGGATTCCGATTCCAAAGGTCACAGGTTCGAATCCTGTCGGGCGCGCCATCTCACGGCATCCTCTTCGATCTGACGCCGGCCCCACCGAAGGGGATTGACGGCGGAGTGCGTGAGCGTCTCGACGCCATCGCCGGCCCGAGCCTGCGGGGGTGAGCCCGCCGAATCCCGTCCCCCGTCCCGGGACAGCGGACACCACCGCTCTCCACCCCCCCTCACCCACCCCCCAACCCCTCCGCCAGCGCCTCGAACACCACCCGCACCCGCCGGCTCGTGCGCATCTCCCCATGCGTCACGAGCCAGAGCGGCACCGGGGTGCCGGGCGTGTCGGGGAAGAGGCGTACGAGGCCGCCGAGGCGCTCGGCGATGCCTTCGAGGACGATGCCGACACCCAGCCCGCGGCGGACGAGCTCCCAGATCACGACCGCGTTCTCGGAGACGACGCGGACGTCCTCCTCGGCGCACGCGTGGCCCTGCGCCGCCAGGTGCTCGACGAAGCGCGCGAGCGGCTCGAAGCCGAGGATCTCGCCCGGCGGGACCTCGGCCAACGTGCGCGGGCGGCCGTTGCGGGCGATCCAGCCCTCGGCGGCGTAGAAGTGGGCGGTCGTCTCCCCGACCTTCCGGCCGATCAGCTCGGGCTCGGTCGGGCGCACGTGGCGCACCGCGATGTCGGCCTCGCGCCGGCGCAGGTCGGAGAGCGCGTTCGAGGCGAGGAGGACGAGGGTGACCCGCGGCGCCTCGCGGCGCAGGCGCGCGACGACGTCGGGCAGGAGATGCGCGCACACGGCGTCGGTCGCCGAGATCGTCACGCGGCCCGAGACGTCGGCCGCCCGGCCCGCCGCCGCGAGCGCCATCGCGTCGGCCGCGGTCCCCATCGCCCGCGCGTGCTCGAGCAGCACGCGGCCCAGGTCGGTGAGGACGAGGCGCTTGCCGACGCGATCGAACAGCGTCGCGCCGAGCATGGCCTCGAGCGCCGCCACCTGGCGCGACAGCGTCGGCTGCGTCGCCCCGATGCGCCGCGCTGCGGCGGAGAGCGAGCCGGCTTCCGCGGTGGCGCGGAAGGCGCGCACGAGGTTCCAGTCGAGCCCATCCATACGCCAATGTATGAGCGATCGCCGAATTTCCGCAATTCCCAACGAAGGTGCATGACCGCTAAGCGGGGCCGCGACACGACAGGGATCGAGGAAGGAGGATCGTCATGCACGCCGTGAGGACGGACGCGCGGTTCTGGGACCGGATCGCGCCGCGCTACGCCAGATCGAAGATCGGCGACCCGGAAGGGTTCGAGCGCACGCTCGCGGCCACCGCGGCGCGGCTCGCGGCCGCTGCCCATGTGCTCGAGATCGGCTGCGGCACCGGGACGGCGGCGTTGCGCCTGGCGCCCGGCGTCGCGCGCTACGTCGCGAGCGACGTGTCGGGGGCGATGATCGCCATCGCGCGGGAGAAGGCGCGCGCGGCGGGCTGCACCAACCTCGACCTCGTCGTGGGCGGGGCGGAGGACGTCTCCGCATACGCAGCCCCGCCGGAGGGCGGCTTCGACGCGGTGCTCGCCTTCAACGTGCTCCACCTCGTCGCCGACCTGCCGGCGACGCTGGCGCGCCTGCGCGACGCGCTCGCGCCCGGCGGGCTCCTGATCTCGAAGACGCCGTGCCTGCGCGAGATGAACCCGGTCCTGCGCCTCGTCGTGCCGGCCATGCGGCTGGTGCGCATGGCCCCGTCCGCCGTCGCCTTCGTGACGGCGGAGGATCTGGAGGCGGCGATGCGTGCCGCCGGCTTCGAGATCGTCGAGCGGGCGCGCCACGGTTCCGGGCGCAAGGACCCGCGGGTCTATCTCGTGGCGCGTCGTGCCTAGACGCACGCCCGCGGCGCCCCCGCGGAAGTCCCGCACGGGCGCGCATTCGGCTTGACGGGGCGTCCTCGGGTGGTCACCTATGCGTGAACGGGGTGAGTGGGAGCACGATGGCGGCCGCGTCCAGAATCCAGACGAGCAAGCGATCCTCCAGCGCCCCCTTGAGCGCCCCGCGGATCTACCTGATCCGCATGGGCGTGTTCCTGGTGCTGGCGGGCTTCCTCGCCTTCATCCTCTACGAGCCGATCTGGGAGGCGTTCCTCGCCAATCCCGGGCTGAACGGCATCATCGTCGGCGTGCTGCTCATCGGCATCGTGCTGGCCGTGCGGCAGGTGGTGCGCCTCTTCCGGGAGACGCGCTGGGTCAACTCCGTCGACCTCGAGACCGGCGAGAGCGTCGCGACGCGCCACCCGGTCCTGCTCGCGCCGGTGGCGCAGGTGGTCAACGCGCGTGCCAACGGCGGCGGGCCGATCGGCATCCCGGTCGCGACGCTGCGCTCGCTCCTCGATTCGGTCGCGGCGCGCCTCGACGAGAGCCGCGAGATCGTGCGCTACCTCGCGGGCCTCCTCATCCTGCTGGGCCTGCTCGGCACGTTCTGGGGCCTGATCGAGACGGTGGGGGCGGTGGGCGAGAACATCGCCGCGCTGCGCTCGGGCGGTGACGCCGCCGTGCTCTTCGACGAGCTGAAGTCGAGCCTCGCCGCGCCGCTGACGGGCATCGGCATCGCCTTCTCGTCCTCGCTGTTCGGGCTGGGCTCCTCGCTCGTCGTCGGCTTCCTCGACCTGCAGGCGGGCCAGGCGCAGAACCGCTTCTTCACCGAGCTCGAGGATCACCTCTCCGCCCACGCGGTCGAGGACGCGCCCCCGCCGAGCCTCGCCAAGGCCGGCCCCGCGGGCGTGCCGCCGGAGCTCGCCGCGGCGATCGCGCGGCTCTCGCAGGTCGTCGAGAGCGGCGGCGGCGGGCGCCAGACCTCGCAGGCGATGGCGAACCTGGCCGAGGGCATCCAGGGCCTCGTGCAGCACATGCGCGCCGAGCAGCAGATGATCCGCGACTGGGTGGAGGCGCAGGCCCAGCGCGAGAAGGAGCTCAAGCAGGTCCTCGAGCGGATCGCCGGCGAGAAGGCCTGACGCCATGGCGCTCGCGACCCGCCGCACGAGACGCGAGCGCGGCCTGAACTACTGGCCGAGCTACGTCGACGCGCTCTCCACGCTGCTCCTCGTCATCGTCTTCCTCCTGTCGATCTTCGTGCTGGGCCAGTTCTTCCTCACCCAGGAGATCGCCGGGCGCGACACGGCGCTCGATCGGCTCAATCGCCAGATCGCCGAGCTGACGGACCTCCTCGCGCTCGAGCGCGCCCAGCGCCGGGAGAGCGAGGACGAGCTCGCCGCGCTGCAATCGACCCTCGTCGCCACCGAGGAGGAGCAGGCGCGTCTCCAGGCGCTGCTCACCGAGGGGCTCGGAGCCGGCGAGCGCGAGTCCGCGCTCGCCCGCGAGCTCGACGCCGAGCGGCAGGAGACCGACCGCGCCCTCGACCAGGTCGCCCTCCTCAACCAGCAGCTCGCCGCGCTGCGCCGCCAGATCGGCGCGCTCGAGGCGGCGCTCGAGGCCTCCGAGCGGCGCGACCGGGAGAGCCAGGCGCGCATCGCCGATCTGGGCTCTCGGCTCAACGTGGCGCTCGCCCAGCGCGTCCAGGAGCTGGCGCGCTTCCGCTCGGACTTCTTCGGCCGGCTGCGGCAGATCATCGGCACGCGGCCCGACATCCGCATCGTCGGCGACCGCTTCGTCTTCCAGTCCGAGGTGCTGTTCCCGCCGGGCCAGTCGGCCCTGCGCGCCGGGCCGCAGCCCGAGCTCGAGTCCATGGCACAGGCGATCCTCGAGCTCGCCGAGGAGATCCCGCCGGACATCGAGTGGGTGCTGCGGGTGGACGGCCACACCGACGTGCGCCCGATCAACACGGCGCAGTTCCCCTCGAACTGGTATCTCTCCGCCGCGCGCGCGATCGCGGTCGTGAACTACCTCGAGGAGGCCGGCGTGCCCTCCGAGCACCTGCTGGCGGCCGGCTTCGGCGAGTTCCAGCCGATCGCCGAGGGCGAGACGGAGGAGGACCTCGCGCGCAACCGGCGCATCGAGTTCAAGCTCACCGAGCGCTGAGTGCGCCGGGCCGGGCGAGCAGCTCCGCGATCGCCGCGCGCATCGTCGCGCCGACCGCCTCGGGCGAGAAGCGCGCCACGCTCTCGCGCCCGTGCCGGCGCAGCGCCTCGAAGGCGCGGGGGTCGTCGCGAAAGCGGCGGCGGACCTCGCGCAGCGTGTCGGCGAGGGCGCCGGTGTCGACCTCGGCCCAGGACGCGGGCGGCTCGTGGGGCGCGAAGCGGAAGCGCTCGCGGGTCTGCACGTCCGCGATCGGGACGCCCGTGAAGGGCACGGGCAGCGCGCAGCCGTCGTCCATGTAGTCCATGTTGCCGCCGTAGCCGGTGGCGACGACGATCGTTCCGGCGGCCATGGCGTCGCTCAGGCACAGGCCCCAGCCCTCGGCGCGGTGGGCGCTGACGCAGCAATCGCCGAGCCGATGCAGCGCCGCGATCTCGGCGTCGCGTGCCGGGCCGTGCCACGATACGACCCCGGGCACGGCGGCGAGGGCGGGCGGCAGCGGCGTCGGCGTCTTGACGACCAAGGCGGGCTCGCCGTCCGGGAACGCGGACGCGAAGGCGGCGATGGCGGCCTCGACGTTCTTTCGGGGCTCGAGCCGGGCGACGAGATAGAACACGAAGCGACCCGGCGCGAGGCCGAGACGGTGCGCCAGCGCCGCCGCCTCGTTCGCGCTCGCCTCGGGCGGCGCCACCACGTGCGGCACGATCCGCACAGGCCGCCCGGCCGACGCGAGGATGTCGCGGCAGAAGCGCGAGGCCGTCCAGATCTCGTCGACCATCCCCAGCCAGCGCAGCATCTGCGCGGGCAACCGGTCGGGCTCCCAGACGGCGTAGCCGACGACCGGCCGGCCGGCGATGCCGGGCAGCGCCCGCAGCCAGGTGGGATAGGACCACGGCTCGTCGTGCAGCACGACGACGTCCGCCGCCTCGGGCTCGGCGACGAGGCGCACCCCGGCGGCGGCGAGCGCGGCGCGCGCCTCCGCCCCGGCGCGGCGATGGCTGCGGTAGCGGCCGACGCGGTAGCAAACCGAGACGGGTCCCGCGTCAACCCGCGCCGCGCCCTCCCCGCTCACCATCCGAGGACTTCGTCCTGCGGCGGCCCGCCGACGGCGACGACGCCGTACTTCGCCAGCCAGGCGAGGCTGCGCAGCCCCGCCGCACGGCTCCCCTGCGGCAGCGTCTCGAGCAGCGCCTCGACGGTCGCCGCCGCGCCCTCCAGGTGCGCCACGAGACGGTCGAGCTGGAAGTCGTCGAGCAGGATCGGGCGGGCGAGCACCGCGATCGGCAGTCGGCGCAGCTGGGCCAGCGCGAAGCGCGGGTCGGGATCGGCGAGGCTCACCCGCGATTCGGGCGTCAGCGCGCGGGTGGGGTGGCCCGCGAACATGGCGAACAGGTCCGGGAAGTCCGGGTGCACCGTCGTGCGCTCCGGCTCGCGCCCACCCAGGACGGGCGCCTCGGCGCGCAGGGCGGCGAGCTCCGCCCAGAGATCCTCGTAGAGCCGCACGACGCGGCGCCAGTCGTAGACGTCCTCGGCCCGCCGCCGCCCGGCCGCGCCCATCGTGCGGCGCAGCTGCACGTCCCCCGCGAGCCGCGCGATGGCCCGGGCCGCGGCATCGACGTCGACCGCGATGCACTGGGCCGCGAAGGCGATGTGGGCGAAATGGTCGAAGCTCGCGCGCGCGTGCTCGTCCGCCATGTCGATCCCCGCCCCCGCCGGCGCCATCAGGGTGGGCACGCGAAAGCCCGTCTCGCCTTCGACGACGGTCTCGCGGTAGCCGTTCCAGTCCGCGACGACGCAGGGCAGCCCCGCCGCCATCGCCTCGACGGGGGTGAGGCCGAACGTCTCCTGGACGTTGTCGGGCAGCGAGACGAACAGGTCTGCGGCGGCCCAGCTCGCGTGGGCACGCGGCGTCTCGCGCCCGTCGAGCCAGTGAACGGGGACTGAGGGGCAGAACAGACGGCTCGCGGAGCGGAAGTTCCGCTCGGTTTCCTCGTCGGCGAACTGCCCCACCAGGACGAGGTGCAGGTCGGCCCCCTCTCCGGCACGGCGCGCCGCCAGCTCGATCGCGCGAAACAGCGGCACGGGATGCGCCTTCGAGCGGTGGTCGAGGCGTCCGAAGCCGAGAGCGACCACGGCGTCCTCGGCGATCCCGAGCTCGGCGCGAAGGCTCCGCCCCGCCGCCTCGCGCTCGGCCGTGCGGGCGAAGCGGTCGAGATGCACGCCGAGCGGGATCACGGGGAAGCGCACCGGCGTGTCCGGCACGCGAAAGCCGCGGGCGCCGAGATAGTCGCGCCAGCCGTCGAGGACGTGGCGGATCGCCTGCTGCGCGCAGGTCGAGGTGCAGATCAGGGCGTCCCAGGGCTGGGTCGGCGCGACGACGAGGTCGCGGATCGAGCGGATCACCCGCTCCGTCGCGACCGAGTGCGTGATCCCGCACAGGCTGTAGCGCCGCTCGCCGACGAAGCGGCGCATCCACGCCCCCTCCGAGATGATCGGGCCGGGCAGGAAGACGCTGCCGACTTCCTCCAGCGCCGCGGCGTCGAAGGGCCGGACCCAGCGGGCGCGCGCGGCGTCGGCATGCGTGGAGACGCGCCGCCGGAAGGCCTCGAAGACCTGCGGGTCCTCGGCGAGGCAGGACAGGTGCGCGGCGCCGCCATAGCGGGCGAGGGCGTCGAGGAAGCCGGCGCCGGCGGACTGGCGGCCGACGACGTTCGCCTTGTCGCCCTCGTAGGCCTCCGGCACGTAGAGGATGGCGCAACCGGCGGCGGGATCGCTCCCGACGCCGGGCTCGAGCGGGGCGGGCGAGGCGAGCGCCACGGCCGCCTCACTCCGCCGCGCGCGGCGCAGCGGCGCCCGACGTCTGCGGATAGGTCTCGCTGGGCTGGAACGTGGTGTCGTAGCCCGGGTAGTCGTTGAAGGTGAAGCCGTTGTTGAACGTGCCGCCCGAGTTGTAGACGAGGTGGATCACCGCATCGAGCGCGGTGCGCAGCGCCGGCTCCGTCCAGCCGCCCTCGACGCCGTAGGATTCGCCTGCGAAGTACAAGTTGGAGGCGTAGGAGTAGGTCTGGTTGTAGGCCAGGAGATCGTAGCACTGCTCCCAGGCGCGCTGGCGGTAGAGCTTGGCGCAGCCCCGATAGGTCGGCTGCAGCAGCCAGTGGATCACCGTCGGCGCCTGCCGCGTGTCGACCCACTTGAGGATGCTCTCGCCCAGCGTCGATTGCGTGATCCGGTCGAGCTCGGCCAGGACCTTCGCGCCGAGGATCGTGTCGTTCGTGTCCGCGAGGACCTTGAGCGCGTCGTCCTCCCACGTGTAGCTGGCGAGGATTGCCGCATCGTTGTTGTCGGTGCTCCACTGCACCGAATAAGCATCCTGGACGAAGGTGTCGGTGACGATCAGCTGCGGGATCTTCGAGCCCTCGTTCCAGTAGGCCTTGTAGAGGGGATAGAACACCTTCGCGCTGGCGATGAGGTGCTGCTGGTGGAGCGCCTCGGGCACCTGCCAGGGCAGCATCGTCGTGGTGTCGAAGCCCCGGAAGTCGATGGAGAGCTGCGTCGCCCAGATCGGGGAGGTGATCACCACGTAGTCGGCGACGAGCGCGGGCGTCGTGCGCGTGTCGACGTACACCGAGATCGTCCCGTCCGTGTTGCGCTCGAGCGCCGAGACCGACGTGTTGACGAAGAACGCCGCGGACATGTCGTTCCCGTCCCGCGCGGCCGAGTAGAGCGAGCGGGTGCTGCCGGGCGCGCGCAGGTAGAACAGCATCTCCACGAGCGACTGGATGCCGCGATAGAACGGGGCCTCGAGCGGCGTGCCGTTGGTGTCGAACGGGGTCGAGTTGTACATCGGCAGGGCATAGGCATTGTTCAGCCCGCTCACGGTCTGCAGGTCGGAGCTGTAGCCGAACATCACGCAGCGGATGAACCACATGGCGCTGATCGCGTAGAACGCGCCCCAGGAGCCGTCGCCGGAGCCGATCGTGTAGAACAGATCCGATTCGTAGGGCGTCATGCCGAAGCCGCCGAACCAGCCGTCGCCGGCGTATTGCGACGGCGTGATCGCGTCGGTGAAGACGAGGTCCGAGAAGGACATCTTGTCGTAGTTGTTGGCGATCTGCTGCCAGAGCGTGTCCCACGCCGGCCCGTCCTGCGCGTAGACCGGCGCGACGATCGCGGTGAACAGGTCGATGAGCG
This sequence comes from Salinarimonas sp. NSM, assembly GCF_052380005.1. NCBI lineage: Bacteria > Pseudomonadati > Pseudomonadota > Alphaproteobacteria > Hyphomicrobiales > Salinarimonadaceae > Salinarimonas > Salinarimonas sp. NSM. Next base: position 100,470 of record NZ_JBQTCJ010000002.1, on the reverse strand, counting down.
CATCGACCTTGCGCGCGACCTCCTGCAGGTCCGGGTTGTCGGGCTGGCCGCCGTCCGGCCAGTCGATCATCGTCGGCTGGTCGTAGACGTCGTTGGGCCCGAGCCCGTTGTTCATGTAGATGCCGGTGCCGCCCCTGGTCTGCCCGGGATTGGGGAAGTCCGAGAGGTTGGCGAAGGTCGGGTTCGGGTTGCCGGACCAGCGCTGGTCCTGGTTGAGGAAGTAGGCGAGCAGGCAGTTCGTCGAGCTGCCCGGCGGCTCGCCGCCCTTGACGTCGTTGAAGAACGGCATGCGCATGGCGCCGAGCTCGTAGGCGGTGGTGCCGTAGGTCTTGCGCTCGGTGTAGAGGCGCCCGCCGAGCCGGTTCGTCGCCTCGAAGATGCGCACCTGGTAGCCCGAGCGCCACAGCTCGCGTGCGACCGTCATGCCGGCGGCGCCGGCGCCGACCACCGCCACGGACTTGGCCGACGGGGCGCGGGCGACCGGCTGGCCCGAGGCCCAGGAATCGTTGAGCAGCTTGAAGTAGTTGAAGCGCATGTCCGGCGGGTTTGGGAAGTCCGGCAGCCAGGGATTGGCGGATGCGTTCCGCACGTAGGGGACCGACCTCTCGAAGCCCTGTCGCATGGCGAAGCCTCCTCGTTCACGCCGCGCGCCCGGCCTCGGAGCCGGGCGAATTTGCTTGATTTGGAAAATAATACCGAGAATGGCCAAGCTGTCAAACGGGAAGTTGCGTTGCCACCGAATGGTGAGCGCGATCTCTCGCGCGCGGATCGTCGCTCACGCGTCGTCGCGCGTGCTGGCGGGGACGGCCCCGGGCGGAGGCGGGACGAAGCGGGAGGAGGCCGCGCGATTCGCCGCCGCGCTCACGGCTCCTGCAGGACGCGCGGGCCTTCCGCGAGATCTTCCAGCAGCGCCTTGAGCGCCGCGGTCTTGGAGGCGCCGAACAGCCGCTCGACGTGCCGGTCGTGCTCGGCGACGAGGCGGCGCAGCCGCGCCTGCATCGCCGCGCCGCGGGCGGTCGCGTGGAGCAGCACCCGGCGCTGGTCCTGCGGATCGGCGACGCGATGCACGAGGCCGCTCGCGACCATCCTGTCCGCGAGCTTCGTCAGCGCGGGGTGGTTCATCAGAACCTCCTCCGCCAGCTCGCCCATGGCGCGGCCCTGACGATCGGCCAGGACCTCGAGCACCCGCCACTGCTCGACGCTCGCGCCCTCCTTCTGCAGGCGGGCCTCGAGATCCGCGTGCAGCTGCCGGTGCGCACGCGCCAGGTGGTAGCTCAGATGGCTGCGGATCGAGGGGCTGCTCAACGGGACGTGTCTCTTCGGTGCTGCTCGGCCGCGCGCCGGCGGCCAATCGCGATTTGCTTCCGCGCCCGTCCTATTCTATTTTACCCGGAAAATGAAGTGCCCATCGCGACAGGGGGTTCGGCGTGCCGGAAGGCATCCTTCTGAGGGGCTCGCGTACGCACGGGCTCGCCCGACCGACGATCGACCACGAGGCGCTCCGGCTCGGCGGGGAGCGGACCTGTCGCGTCGCCGTCCTCGTGCCCATGAACGGCTCCGCCGGAATCTGGGGTCCTTCCTGCATCTCCTGCACGCAGCTCGCGGCCGCCGAGATCAACCGGCGCGGCGGGATACGCGGCCTGCCGGTGGAGACGATCTTCCTCGATTCCGACGTGGCCGCGACGGACTCGCTCGAGGCCGAACTCGAAGAGCTGATCGGCGCGGAAGCGATCTGCGGCATCGTCGGCATGAGCGTCAGCTCCGTGCGCCGGCGCCTCAACCACCTCGTGGCCGGGCGCGTGCCGCACGTCTACACCCCGCTCTTCGAGGGCAACGAGCGCACGCCCAACGTCTTCACCATCGGCGAGACGCCGCGCGACCAGCTGGTCCCGGCGATCCGCCACCTGACGGAGCGGCTGCGGGTGCGCCGCTGGGCGCTCGTCGGCAACGACTACGTCTGGCCCCGCGCGTCGAACGCGCTCGCCAAGCGCTGCATCGCGCAGGCCGGCGGCACCGTGACCTTCGAGGGCTACGTGCCCTTCGGGCTGGAGGAGCCCGGCTGGCTCGTCGAGCGGATCGTCGCGACGAAGCCCGACATCGTGCTCATGTCCCTCGTCGGGCAGGATTCGGTCGAGTTCAACCGCGCCTTCGGCGCGCACGACCTGCACCGGCGCATGTTCCGCTTCTCCACCGCCGTCGAGGAGAACGTGCTGATGGCGACGGGGGCCGAGCACACCGAGCGCCTCTTCGTCTCCGCCGCCTACTTCGCCGGGCTCGAGACCGAGCGCAACCAGTCCTTCCGCGAGCGCTACCACTCACTCCACCACGACGTCGCCCCGGCGCTGAATTCGCTCGGGCAATCGATGTACGAGGGGCTGAGCTTCTTCGCCGCGCTCGCGAACATGCGCCAGCGCGGCCCGCGCACGCCGGTGCGCTACGAGAGCGCCCGGGGCGGGGTGTTCCACTCCAACGAGCGCAAGGAGAACCCCACCTACCTCGCCCGCGCCGACGGCCTGCGCTTTTCGGTCGTCGCCCGGTTGACCTGAGCGGCGAGGAGTGGCGGGGCGGAGATCCCGCAAGTCGACCGCGGGACCCCGCCCCTGATCCGCTGCGCGGATCGTCCCCGCCCCAATGGGGCGGGTGGCCTCATTCTTTGAATTGGAAAATTATTGCTTGAAACGGAAAATAGCCTGGGTTACCACGTTCGGACGCTTTCCGCCTGGGAGGGGCCCGTCCGACGTGGGCCGTCCCGAACGTCCGGGAGATCCGCGTGGGCTGGTTCCTCGCTCTCGTCGTCGCCCTCGTCGTCGCGGCGCTCGCCGTGCTCGTGCTCGGCCGCTGGTACGTGAAGTCCTCGCGCGACGTCGCCCTGGTGCGCACCGGCGCCGGCGGACGGCGGGTGGTGATCGACGGCGGCGCGCTGGCGCTGCCGATCCTCCACCGCGTCGATCGCGTCAGCATGCGCTCGACCCGCCTGACGGTGGAGCGGACCGGTGCGCGGGCGCTGATCTCGGGGGATCGCCTGCGCGTCGACCTCGCCATGGAGTTCCACGTCCGCGTCGACCCCACGCCCGACGGCATCGCCACCGCGGCGCAGTCGCTGGGCGCCAAGGCCTTCCGGGACGACGAGCTGCAGCTGCTGGTCGAGGGCAAGCTGATCGACGCCGTTCAGGCGGAGGTCGCGCGGCGCACGCTCGACGCGCTGCACGAGGACCGCGCCGGGCTCTCCGCCGCCGTGTCCGAGCGCCTCGGCACGGTGCTCGGCCGTTCCGGCCTCCTCGTCGAATCGGTCTCGCTGGTGCGCCTCGACCAGACGCCGTTCTCGGCGCTCGACGACGGCAACGCCTTCGACGCGGTCGGCATGCGCCGCCTCGCCGAGGTCGTCGCCGAGAACCGGCGGGCCCGCATCGAGGTCGAGGCCCAGACCGACATCGCCATCCGCCGGCGCCAGCTCGAGCAGGCCAAGGAGCGCCTCGCCATCGAGCGCGAGCAGGAGGAGGCCGAGATCGCCAAGCGTGTCGAGCTCGAGCGCCAGCGCATGCGCGCCGAGACGGACATCACCGCCGGGCGCCTGCAGGCGGGACGCATCGAGGAGGAAGCGAAGATCGAGGCCGACCGGGAGGTCAAGCAGGCCGAGATCGAGCGCGACCTGCATCTGCGCAAGCGCGAATCGGAAGCGCTCGCCGAGCTCGAGATCCACAAGCTCGACAACGCCATCGCGGTCGCCGGCAAGAAGGGCGTCGAGACCGCCGAGCAGGCCAAGGCAGAGGCGGCCCGCGCCGCCGTGGTCGAGGCGCAGGAGGCCGTGCAGACCGCGCGCGACCTCGCCGTCGCGGAGCGTACCCGCCGCCTCGCCGCGCTCCAGGCGCTGCGCGAGGCCGAGATCGACGACACGAAGGTGAAGGCCCAGGTCGCCTCGATGCTGTCGCTCGCCAAGGCGGACGCGGAGGCGACAGCGGTCAAGGGCGCCGCCGAGCGCGACCGGCTCGTCGCCGAGGCCGCCGGCCGCAAGGCGCAGATCGAGGCGGAGAACCTGCAGAGCGAGCCGCTGCTGCGCGCGCGCCTCGACACCCACAAGCTCGACCGCCTCCCCGAGATCATGGCGCAGATGATGAAGCCGGTGGAGAAGATCGAGTCGATCCGCATCAATCAGATCGCGGGCCTGGGCCAGGGCGGCGGCCACGGGGACGGCGGCGCGGCCTCGCCGTTCAGCCAGGCGCTCGACTCGATCCTCGGCATGTCGGTGCAGCTGCCGCTGATGAAGAAGATCGGCGACGAGATCGGCCTCGACTTCGACGCCCAGCTCGCCGGCCGCACGGCCGACGCCGCCGGCCGCGCCGCCGCCGCCTCGCGGACGGGCAAGAGCGGCTGAGGACCGAGAGCGGCTGAGGACCGAGAGCGGCCGAGAACGAAAAGCGGATGAACCTGGCTCGATGGGACGGGAGGACGTGATGGCCCTGAACAAGCGCGACTTTCTCAAAGGGAGTTCGGCCCTGGCGCTCGGCGCGCTCGCGAGCCCGGCGCTCGTCGGCCGCGCCGCCGCGGCCGACCCGATCAGGCTCGGCTCGGTGCTCGACGTCTCGGGCATCTTCGACGGCTACGGCAGGCCCATGGACATGGCGCTGCGGCTCGCGGTCGCCGAGATCAACGAGAGCGGCGGCCTGCTCGACCGTCCCGTCGAGATCACGGGCTACGACACGCAGTCCGACATCGCGCTCTACACGCAGTACGCCCAGCAGCTCGCGCGGCGCGACCGCGTCGACGTCGTGCACGGCGGCATCCTGTCCGCCTCGCGCGAGGCGATCCGGCCGATCCTGCGCCGCGCCGAGATCCCCTACTTCTACAACGTGCTCTACGAGGGCGGCGTCTGCGACCGCAACGTCGTCGTCACCGGCGTGACGCCGGCCCAGCAGGTCGCCGTGCTCGTGCCCGCCGCGATCGAGCGCTGGGGCAGGCGGATCTACATCCTCGCGGCCGACTACAATTACGGTCAGAACACCGCGCGCTGGATGCGCAAGTTCGCCGAGGAGGCGGGCGGCGAGGTGGTCGAGACGGACTTCTTCCCCCTCGACGTGTCCGACTTCGGCTCGACCATCGCCAAGATCCAGACCGCGGCGCCGGACATCGTGCTCTCGGCGCTGGTCGGCGGGGCGCATCTGTCCTTCTACCGGCAGTGGGCGGCGGCGGGGATGAAGGACCGTATCCCGATGGCCTCGACGACGCTGGGCGTCGGCAACGAGCACCGCATCCTCGGGCCGGAGGCCGACGGCATCCTCGTCGCTTACAACTACGCGCCGGAGATCGACTCGCCGACGAATCGCGCCTTCCTAGGAGCGTGGGCCGAGGCCTACGGCGACACGGGCCTCGTCAACGAGCTCGCGGTCTCGAATTACCAGGGCGTCAAGCTCTGGGCAGAGGCGGTCCGCCGCGCCGGCACCGTCGCGCGCATGCCGCTGATCGAGGCGATCGAGAGCGGCATGTCGATCGAGGGCCCGGGCGGCACCGTGGTGATCGACCCGAAGACGCACCACGCCGTCCTCGACGTCCACCTGATGGAGTTCCGCGACGGCGGCGCGGTGATCCTCGAGACGTTCGAGCAGCGCCCGCCGATCGACACGCAGTCCGTGTGCGACCTCGAAGCGAACCCCGACGACGTCACGCAGTACGAGATCGAGATCTAGAACCGTCCGCTTCTGCGCGGCGTCGTGGGGAGAGGTGACCTTGGATCTGGCGGGCGTGATCGCGATCGAGGTGGTGTATTCGGTGGCTTCGCTGATCCTGATCAGCGCCGGGCTCGCGGTGATCTTCGGCATGATGCGGGTGATCAACCTCGCTCACGGCGAGTTCATGATGATCGGCGGCTACGCCACCATCGTCTCCACCAACGCGGGGGTGAACGTCTGGGTCGCGATGCTCGTCGTCGCGCCCCTGACGGTCGGGCTCGTCGGGCTCGTGATCGAGCGGCTCGTGATCCGCGTCCTCTACGGGCGGCTCGTCGACACGATGCTGGCGACCTGGGGCTTGAGCCTCGTCCTCGTCGGGCTCGCCACGATGATCTTCGGCAACACGACCGCGGGCATCTCACCGCCGATCTCCGGCTTCGCGCTGGGCGCCTACCAGGTCAACGGCTACAACCTCTTCGTCGTGGTCGTCACCGTGGTGCTGCTCGCATCGATGTGGGCGGTGCTGCGGCTCACGCGCCTCGGCCTCGTCGCGCGCGGCACGATGCAGCGCGCCGACATGGCGGCGGCACTGGGCTACGATCCCGATCGCGTCTACATGGCGACCTTCTTCGCCGGCTCGGCGCTCACGGGGCTCGCGGGCGGCGTGCTCGCCCCGCTCGTCGGCCTCGTGCCGACGACGGGGGCGGGCTACGTCGCCGAGGCCTTCATCACCGTGATCACCGGCGGCGCCTCGCTCATCGTCGGCATCGTGTCGAGCGCGACGATCCTCGGCGTCGTCTCCCAGGCCTTCACCTTCGCCACGCGCCCCGTCGTCGGCGAGGTCGCGCTCCTCGTGACCGCCCTCGTCCTGCTGCGGCTCCTGCCGCAGGGCATCACCGGACGCTTCTTCCGGAGGGCGACGTGAGCGCACGCCCGCAGTTGCGCGGCACGCTCGTCGCGCTGGCGGCCGGCGCGGCCATCCTCGCGCTGGCCCCGCTCGTCGCTGAGACCTACACGCTCTCGGTTCTGGTGATCTACGCCATCCTGGCGCTCAGCCTCGGGCTGATCTGGGGTTTCGGCGGCATCCTCTGCTTCGGCCAGGCGGCCTTCTACGGGCTGGGCGCCTACACCTATGCGGTGGCCGCCATCAACATCGGCGAGAGCACGCTGCCGGTGCTGCTGGGCATCGCCGTGCCCTTCGCCTTCGCCTTCGTGCTCGGCGCCGTGATGTTCTACGGCCGGCTCTCGGACGTCTATCTCGGCGTGGTGACGTTGGTGGTGACGCTGATCCTCTTCCGCTTCATGAACGCGACGGCGGGGCCGGCCTTCGCCATCGGGGAGGCGCGGCTCGGCGGATTCAACGGCATTCCCGGCTTCCCGATCCTCAACGTGCCGGGAGAGCCGCGCTGGGAGATCTACGACGGCGCCTTCTACGCCGTCTGCGCGGGCGCGCTGCTCCTCGTGTACGGCCTCGTGCGCTGGCTGCTCGCGAGCCCCTTCGGCCGCGTCGCCGTGGCGATCCGCGAGAACGAGGGGCGGGCCGAGCTGATGGGCTACGACGCGCGCCTGCGCAAGACGGTGCTGTTCGCCGTCGGCGGCGGGATCGCGGGGCTCGCCGGCGTGCTCTACGCCTGCTGGGCGGAGATCGTCACGCCCGGCCTGTTCTCGCTCGCGCAATCGGCGGAGATCATCGTCTGGTGCATCGTCGGCGGGCTCGGCACGCTGGTGGGGCCGATCATCGGCGCCGTGGTGCTGGGCTATGCCAAGTTCCTGCTCGGCCAGCAATCGGTCATCGACAACACGCTGATCCTCGGCGCCATCCTGGTCCTCTCCGTCCTGCTGATGCCGCGCGGCATCGCCGGCGTCCTCGCCGACGCCTGGGCGCGCGCGCCGCGACGCGCCCGCCGGGCGCGGGGACGTCCGGGCGCGGCGCGCCGGCTGCGGAGCCCCGACCGTGCCTAGCGTTCTCGAGACCCGCGGGCTGACGTTGTGCTGGGGCGGCGTGGCCGCCGTCGTCGGCGTCGACTTCAAGCTCGGCCGGCGCGAGTTGCGCTGCCTGATCGGGCCCAACGGCGCCGGCAAGAGCACATTCTTCAAGTGCCTCACCGGCCAGATCAAGCCCACCGCCGGCGAGGTGCGCATCGGCGAGGAGGAGACGACGGGCTGGGACCCGCACGCCGTCGCGCGGCTCGGCGTCGGCATCAAGACCCAGGTGCCGAGCGTGATGGACGGGCTCGACGTGCGCGAGAACGTCTGGCTCTCCGCCTACCGCAGCCGCGGCCGGGAGGCGGCGCGTGCGGCCGTCGACGCGGCGCTCGAGCGCCTCGCGCTCGGCGACATCGCGCGCACGCCGGTCGGCCGGCTCTCCCACGGCGAGCGCCAGCGCGTCGAGCTCGCCATCGTCGTCGCCGCCGCGCCGACGCTCATCCTGCTCGACGAGCCGGCGGCGGGCCTCACCTCGGACGAGGTCGGGCGGCTCGCCGAGATCATCGTCGCGCTGAACCGGGAGGCGGCGATCGTCATCGTCGAGCACGACATGCAGTTCATCCGCGCCATCGCGAGCGGCGTCACCGTCTTCTCGCAGGGGCGCATCCTGGTGGAGGGGCCGGTGGAGGCCGTGATGCAGGACGCGCGCGTGCGCGACGTCTACCTCGGGCGCAAGGGCTGACGATGGACGATCCCAACGCGCTCGCCGTCACGTCGCTCGCCGCCGGCTATGGCCGCATCCCGGTGCTGCACGGGATCGACCTCACGGTCGGCCACGGCGAGATCGTCGGCATCCTCGGCCACAACGGCATGGGCAAGTCGACGCTCCTCAAGACGATCATGGGCTACCTGCCGGCGCGGGCGGGGACGATCGTGCTCGACGGCGAGCCGATCGAGCGGCTGCGCCCGCACGACCGCGCGCAGCGCGGGCTCGGCTACATCCCTCAGGGGCGCGGGATCTTCCCGCAGCTCACCGTGCGCGACAACCTGCGGCTCGCCTTCCACGCCGACGGCGAGCGCACGGAGGAAGGGGCACTGGAGGCGGCGCTCGCCCTGTTCCCGCGCCTCGCGCGGCTCCTCGACCGGATGGGCGGCGCGCTCTCGGGCGGCGAGCAGCAGCTGCTGGCGCTCGCGCGCGGGCTCGTCGCCGAGCCGTGGCTGCTGCTCCTCGACGAGCCGACGGAGGGCATCCAGCCGAGCATCATCGAGGAGATCGAGGAGACGCTCGGCCGGCTGCGGACGGAGCGCGGGCTCACGATCCTGCTGATCGAGCAGAACTTCGAGTTCATCACCACGCTCTCGGACCGGGTGCTGATCCTGGAGCGCGGCCGCATCACCGCCGAGCTCGACGCCGCCGCCCTCCAGGACCCCGCCCGCATCGAGGCGTTCCTCGGCTTCGGCGGCCCGCGGCGCACCCGGGCCGGCGCGCCCGCGGATCTCGCCCGCGCCGGCGGCGCCCGCTCCCACCAGGCACCGCCGGCAATCGCGCCGGCCCTCGCACGGCCCTCGGAGGCCTTCATGACCGTCAGACGCCCGACCTTGGAGCAGATGCGCGACCTCGTCGCCGGCCTGCACATGTCCATGAGCGACCGCGAGCTCATGGACTACCTCGCGATCATGGAGGGCACGTTCAAGGCCTACGACGAGATCGACCGGCTCCCCGACCATCTGCCGAAGGTCAAGTATCCCCGCACCCCGGGCTACCGCCCCACCGGGGCGGAAAACCCGCTCAACGCCTGGTACTACAAGAGCGAGGTACGCGGCGCCGCGACCGGGCCGCTCGAGGGGCGCCGCGTCGTGCTCAAGGACAACGTCTGCCTCGCCGGCGTGCCGATGATGAACGGCGCCTCGACGCTCGAGGGCTACACGCCCGACATCGACGCGACCGTCGTCACCCGCATCCTCGACGCGGGCGGCACCATCGTCGGCAAGGCGCATTGCGAGTACTTCTGCCTCTCGGCGGGAAGCCACACCAACGCGACGGGGCCGGTGCACAACCCCTACCGGATCGGCCACATGGCCGGCGGCTCCTCCTCGGGATCGGGCGCGCTCGTCGGGGCGGGCGAGGTCGAGATGGCGATCGGCGGCGATCAGGGCGGCTCGATCCGCATCCCCGCCGCGTATTGCGGCTGCTACGGCATGAAGCCGACGCACGGCCTCGTGCCCTATACCGGCATCATGCCGATCGAGCCGACGATCGACCACGCCGGGCCGATGACGGCGACCGTGCGCGACAACGCGCTGCTGCTCGAGGTCATCGCCGGCGCCGACGGGCTCGACCCGCGCCAGGCCGCGCCGCGGGTCGACCGCTACACCCAGGCCGTGCGCCAGGGCGTCTCGGGCCTGCGCATCGGCATCGTCGAGGAGGGGTTCGGCCACGCCAATTCCGACCCGGAGGTGGACGCGACGGTGCGCCGCGCCGCCGAGCGCTTCCGCGCGCTCGGCGCCATGGTGGAGGACGTGCGCGTGCCCGCGCATCGCCTGGGCCCGGCGATCTGGACGCCGATCGCGCTGGAGGGGCTCGTCGACATCATGATGCACGGCAACGGCTTCGCCACAGGCTGGAAGGGGCTCTACACGACGAGCCTGCTCGACTACCATGCCAACTGGCGCAGCCGCGCCGACGAGCTCTCCAAGACCCTCAAGATCTCGATGTTCGTGGGGCAATGGATGCTCGAGCGCTATCGCGGGCACTTCTACGCCAAGGCGCAGAACCTCAGCCGCAAGCTGCGGGCGGACTACGACGAGGCGCTCTCGCGCTGGGACCTCCTCGTGATGCCGACGGTGCCGATCACCGCCCGGCCCATCCCGGCGCCGGACGATCCGCTCGCGGTCGTCACCCAGCGGGCCTTCGAGGCGATCGCCAACACCGCCCCCTTCGACGCCAGCGGGCATCCGGCGATGAGCGTGCCGTGCGGGCTCGTCCAGGGGCTGCCGGTGGGCATGATGCTCGTCGGGCGCCATTTCGAGGAGAGCACGATCTACCGCGCGGCCGGAGCCTTCGAGGCGCTCGGCGACTGGCGCGCGATGTGAGGAGGCACCGATGTCATCCTTGAGCATATCGATGGCCAGCGCGCTGGGCGCATCGCTGCGCGGCGCGCCGCGGGAGACGGCGGGAGCCGTGATCGCCCCCGTCGACGGGCGCGCCTACGTCTCGGGAGACCGCTCGGTGCCGCTGCGCCGCGCGACGATCCCGCAGGTCCTCGCCGAGACGATCGCCCGCCACGGGTCGCGCGAGGCCGCCGTGTTCCGCGAGCACGGGACGCGCCTCACCTGGTCCGCATTCGGCGAAGCGGTGGACCGGCTGGCGAGCGGGCTCCTCGCGCTCGGCCTCGAGCGCGGCGACCGCCTGGCGATCTGGTCGCCCAACCGCCCGGAATGGCTGATCACGCAGTTCGCGACCGCCCGGATCGGCGTCGTGCTCGTGACGATCAACCCGGCCTACCGCGTCGCCGAGCTGGAATACGCGCTGGAGACGGCGGGCTGCAAGGCGCTGATCACGGCGTCGCGGTTCAAGTCGTCGGACTACCTGGCGATGATCCGCTCGCTCGTGCCGGAGCTCGAGACCTGCCCGCCAGGCGCGCTGCGCGCGGGACGCCTGCCGCAGCTGCGCGTCGTCATCCGGATGGGCGGGTCGGAACCGGGAGAGGCGCGCACGCCCGGCATGCTCGGCTTCGAGGAGGCCTGCGCGCTGGGCGGGCCCGGCCACCGCCTGCGTCTCGACGCGCTCAGCCGCGACCTCGACCCGGACGAGCCGATCAACATCCAGTTCACCAGCGGCACCACCGGGTCGCCCAAGGGCGCGACGCTCACACACTACAACATCGTCAACAACGCCGGCTTCACCGCCCGGACCATGCGGCTCGACGAGACCGACCGGCTGTGCATCCCGGTACCGCTCTACCATTGCTTCGGCATGGTGCTCGGCACGCTCGCCTGCGCGAGCGTCGGCGCGTCGATGGTCTTCCCCTCCGAGGCGTTCGAGCCGCTGGCCACCCTGCGCGCGCTCTCCGAGGAGCGCTGCACGGCCTGCTACGGCGTGCCGACCATGTTCGTCGCCATGCTGGACCACCCGGAATTCGCGCGCTTCGACTACCGCAGCCTGCGCACCGGCATGATGGCCGGCGCGCCCTGCCCCATCGAGGTGATGCGCCGCGTCGTGCGCGACCTCAACATGCCGCAGGTGACGATCGGCTACGGCATGACCGAGACGAGCCCGATCTCCTTTCAGTCGAGCGTCGACGACGGGCTCGAGGAGCGCGTCTCGACGGTGGGGCGCGTCCACCCCCACGTCGAGGTCAAGATCGTCGACGCCGAGGGCCGCACGGTGGGCGTCGGCGAGCGCGGCGAGCTGTGCACGCGCGGCTACTCGGTGATGCGCGGCTACTGGAACGACGAGGCGCGCACGCGCGAGGCGATCGACCCGGGCGGCTGGATGCACACCGGCGACCTCGCCACGATCGACGCGCGCGGCTATTGCGAGATCGTCGGCCGTGTGAAGGACATGGTCATCCGCGGGGGCGAGAACATCTATCCCCGCGAGGTGGAGGAATTCCTCTACCGCCATCCGAAGGTCGCGCAGGTGCAGGTCTTCGGCGTGGCGGACGCGCGATACGGCGAGGAGCTCGCCGCCTGGATCGTGCTCCAGCCGGGCCAGGCCGCGACCGAGGAGGAGATCCGCGCCTTCTGCGCGGGCCAGATCGCCCACTACAAGATCCCCCGCCACATCCGCTTCGTGGACGCCCTGCCGATGACCGTCACCGGCAAGCCGCAGAAGTTCGTCATGCGCGAGGCGATGGAGGCCGAGCTGGGGCGGGGGTGAGCGGGCGCGCTCCCGGGGCTGGATCGGCGGGCGCGAAGGCCATAGGCTCGCGGCACGCCGATGGAGAATCCATGGACGCCGCCCCCGCCACGCCGACCGACCGCGACCTCGCCGCCATCCTCGACTTCCTCGCCCTCGCCGAGCGGCTGAAGACGGAGCTGCGCCATTCCTGGCTCTCCGACGGCCGCCGGGAGAGCGTCGCCGAGCACACCTGGATGATGGCGCTGATGGCGCTCTCCCTCGGATCGCGGCTCGAGCATCCGGTGGACGTCGCGCGCGCCCTGGAGCTCGTCGTCGTCCACGACATCGCCGAGACCGAGGTCGGCGACATCCCCTCCTTCGAGAAGAGCGCGCGCAAGGACGCGAAGATGCAGGCCGAGGCCGCCGCGATGGAGCGGATCTGCGCGCGGCTGCCCGCGGATCTCGGCGCGCGGATCGGGGCCGCCTGGCGCGAGTTCGAGGACGGGGCGACGCCGGAGGCGCTCTTCGCCCGCGCACTCGACCACCTCGAGGTGCAGTTTCAGCACAACCTCGCGGACATCGAGACCTGGGAGCCCGTCGAGCTCGGCCTCGTCTGGACGAAGATGGACGGCCCCTGCGCCCACGACGCGACGCTCCGCGCCGTCGCCGCCGCGATTCGCGCGCGCGCCGAGGCGAAGCTCGCCGCCGCGGGGCACGACGTCGCCGCGTTGCGGGCGGAGCACGCGAAACCGGGAGCCCGGCCGTGAGCGGTGACGCAACGGCCCGCCCGCGCGCACGCATCGCGCACGTCGCCTTCTGGACCGCGGATCTCGATCGCCTCGCCGCCTTCTGGGCAGACGTGCTCGGCGCCGAGGTCGGCCCGCCCTACGAGAGCGCGCGGCGCCCCGGCTTCCGCTCGCGCTTCCTGCGGCTCGGCGGCGACGTCACGGTCGAGCTGATGAGCGCACCCTGGATCGACTCGGCCCGGCCGCCGGCGGACGCGGAGCGCATCGGCCTCGCCCACATCGCCGTCTCGCTCGGCTCGACCGAGGCCGTCGACGCCCTCGCGGAGCGCCTCGCTCGGGAGGATCGCCTCCTCGCGCCACCGCGCCGGACCGGCGACGGGTTCTACGAGGCGATTATCGCCGATCCTGACGGCAACGCGATCGAGATCACCGCCTGAGGGAGGCGCAGCGTCCATGCCCCCAGGGCTCGTCCAGCTCCTCTCCCTCGACGTCGTCGCCTCGGCGCTGCTCCTCGCGGGCCTCCTCGTCGCGCGCGTGCTCGCGATCCGCTTCGTGCGGACGCGGGAGGGGATGCCCGATCACGTGCGGCGGCGCTCGATCTCGGCGGTGAAGAACGGGACGCTGATTCTGCTCCTCGTCGGGCTCGCGCTGATCTGGGCGCCGCAGCTGCGCACATTCGCCCTTTCGCTCACCGCCGTCGCGGTGGCGCTCGCGGTGGCGACGAAGGAGCTGATCGCGTGCCTCTCCGGCGCGCTGCTGCGTGCCTCGAGCCGGCCCTTCTCGGTGGGGGACTGGGTCGAGATCGGCGAGATCCGCGGCGAGGTGGTCGACCACGACATGCTGGCGACGCGCATCGACGCCTTCGCCGCGGGCTCGGGCGCATTCCAGCGCACGGGCGAGGTGGTGACCGTGCCGAACAGCGTCTTCCTGTCGACGCCGATCCGGCGGCTCTCCGCCCTGCGCGCGCGGATCGTCGCCACGACGTCCGTGGTCGTCGATCCGCCCGATCTCGCGCCGGGCGCTCTGCGCGCCGCCGTGGACGCCGCGCTCGTCGAGGCGCGCGCCGACGGAGCGCTGTGGGAGGGTGAGCCCGGCGTCCGGTTCTCGACGACCGACCTCGGGCGGCTGAGGGTCGATGTCACGCTGACGGCGCCGACGGACGGTGCGGAGGCGGCCGGCAGCGCGGTGACCCTCGCGGTGCTCGCGGCGCTGCGGCCGCGCCCCGCGTGACGCACCCGCATTTCCCTTGTGGGAAATGGGGTTTCGTGAGAGAAGAGCGTGCAACCAGGATCCGGGCCCCTCTGGCGGGACCGTGCCGACCATCCCGCGATGTCGGATCCTCGCATCGGCTCGTCGGCGCCGGTCACCCCCGCATATGGAGCTCACGTTCCTGGCTGCCGAGCTTCTCGGCAAGCCCGCTTGGCTTTGGCTCGCCTTCATCGGCGTCGTCGGCCTCGTCCTAGCCTTCGATCTCGGCGTTCTCCACCGGAAGGCCCACGAGATCGAGCTGCGCGAGAGCATCCTCCTCTCGCTGTTCTACATCGGCCTCGGCCTCTCGTACGGCGGCTTCGTCTGGTGGTATCTCGGCCCCGATTCGGGCATGCAGTACCTGACGGGCTACGCCGTCGAGAAGAGCCTCTCGATGGACAACGTCTTCGTCATCGGCGTCATCCTGGCTTATTTCGGCATCCCGCGCGCCTACCAGCACAGGATCCTGTTCTGGGGCATCCTGGGCGTGATCGTGCTGCGCGGCATCATGATCGGGCTCGGCGCCGGTCTCGTCGCCCAGTTCCACTGGATCCTCTACCTCTTCGCCGCCTTCCTGATCTTCACCGGCATCAAGATGCTGATGTCGGCGGGCGGCGACGAACACCACGACGTCGAGAATAACGCCGTCCTGAAGTTCATGCGCCAGCGCTTCCACGTCACGGACCGCGTGGACCAGGACCGGTTCTGGCTCAAGCTGCCGGCCGCGAAGACGGGCCGCCTCGCCTGGCACGCGACGCCGCTCTTCCTGGCGCTGGTCTGCGTCGAGCTCGCGGACGTGATCTTCGCGGTGGATTCGATCCCCGCGATCTTCACGATCACCACGGACCCGTTCATCGTCTTCACCTCCAACATCTTCGCGATCCTGGGGCTTCGGGCGATGTTCTTCATGCTCTCGGCGCTGGTGCACAGGTTCGAGTACCTCAAGTATGCGCTCTCGGCCGTGCTGGTGTTCATCGGCTCGAAGATCTTCGTCGCCGACCTGATGGGCTGGGAGAAGTTCCCTCCGCCGGTCTCGCTCGGCGTGACCTTCGGGCTCCTCGCCGCGGGTTTCCTGTTCAGCCTGTGGAAGACGCGCACCGTGCCCGAGCCCCTGCCGGTTCCGGTGCCCGTCGCCGTCGAGGTCCCGCCCGCCGAGCGCATCGGCTGACGCCTCCGAGCCCCCGCGGCCCTGCCGCGGGGGCTCTCCCGTTTCCATCGAGGGCCCCGGACGTGCCCGCGCTCCCGCTCTTCGCCCATTGGCTCGACGTCGCCACGAGCCCCATCGTGCTGATCGCCCCCCTCGTCCTGGCGCTGGCGAGCGGCCGGCGCCTGGTCGTGCGGCTCGGAACCGCGCTCGTCGCGCTGGCGCTGTCCGCGCTCTCGGCACTCGGCGCGCCGCTCGGCGAGGCGCTCGTGCTCCTGGTGCTCGGAGCGCTGGCGGGCCTCGTGGTCGCCGAGGTCTGGCTCGCCCTCGCCCTGCCGGTCCTCGTCGGGATCTGGCGGGGGCTGCGGCGGCTCGTCGGACGCGGGCGCGAGCCGGGGCCGCGCGCCTGAGCGCACGGCGATGCCTCACCCGACCGTCTCGAACGCCCCCGTTCGCTCCGAGCGGAAGAGCGCGTCGACCGTACGCAGAGTCACGAGCGCGCTGTCGACGCCCGTGAGCGCATCGCGTGCGGCGGGCTCGCCCCGCACGGCGCGGCAGAAGGCCTCCGCCTGGAGGCGGTACTGGTCCGCTGGTGCGACCTCCTCGATGCACTCTTCGCCGGCCCTCACCACCCTGATCCGGTTGCCGACGTCGGCGCGCGCGTTGAACGGGAACGCGTCGAGGACGAGGTCGCCCTCCTTCCCCTCGACCCGCACCCATTGGCCGGGCGCGCGCTGCGTCCCCACCGCGAAGGTGAGCCGCCGGCCGGCGCCGAGATCGACGAGGCCGCCGACCTCGCGGTCGACACCGGTGTCCGGGTCGCGGTCGATCACCGCGAGCGCGCGCACCGGGTCGGCGTCGAGGAGGAGGCGCGCCGACATGATGGCGTAGCCGCCGATGTCGAGGAGCGCGCCGCCGCCGTACGCGAGCCGGTTGCGGATGTTCGCGGGATCGCGGTTGAAGAACGAGAAGGAGACGTGCACGTGCGTCGGCGCGCCGATCGCCCCCTCCGCGATCAGCGCGCGGGCACGCCGCCATTGCGGATGATGGCGGATCATGTAGGCCTCGGCCACGACCGGGCCGGGCGGCAGGTCGCGCAGCGCCCGTGCCTCCGCCGCCGTGCAGGCGATCGGCTTCTCGCACAGCACGTGCTTGCCCGCTTGCGCAGCGGCGAGGGTGTAGGGCACGTGCAGGTGGTTCGGCAGCGGGATGTAGACCGCCTCGACGTCGTCGTCCGCGATCAGGGCTTCGTAGGAGCCGTAGGCGTGCGCGATCCCGAGCGCATCGGCCTCCGCCCGCGCCCGGGCCTCGTCGCGCGAGGCGATGGCGACGACCTCGCACAGCGGGCTCGCACGCATCGCGGGGATCACCTTCTCCCGCCCGATCTTGGAGGCGCCGAGCACGCCGAAGCGCACGGGTGCGAGGGCGGCATCGTCGGTCGTCATCGGCGGTCTCCGGGCACGAGCGTCGTCTCGACGAGCATCTGTAGGTCCTCCGGGGGGGCGCCGTCGAGGGCCCGCAGCAGGAAGTCGGCGAGATGCCAGCCCGTGTCCGAGAGCGAGGCGAAGCAGGTGGGCAGCGGCGGCTCCAGGTAGCTCGCCATGCGCGTGCCGTCGCGGCTCACCACGAGGACGTCGCGGCCGGGCTCGAGGCCGAGGTCGCGCAAGCCCGCGCAGGCGCCGATGGCCACGACGCCGGTGGCGCAGACGATGGCGGTCGGCGGCTCGTCCGTGGCGCACAGCGCGCGGGTCGCCGCGCGGCTCTCGCCGGCGCCGAGGCCGCCATGGACGACGAGGGCGGGATCGTAGGCGATCCCCACCTCCGCCAACGCACGCTGATAGCCGGCTAATCGCTGACGGGCGAAGGTGAGGGCCTCGGGCGGATTGAGAAGCGCGATCCTGCGCCGGCCTCCCGCGAGGGCGTGCGCCGTCGCCTGGTGCGCCGCGAGCTCGTTGTCGACGTCGTACCAGGGATGGGGCGTGAACAGCTCGGTTCGGCCGAACGTGACGAAGGGGAAGCGCCGCTCGAGCATCCAGCGTACGCGCTCGTCCTGCGGCGTCGTGCCCGAGAGGATGATGCCGTCGGCGAGCTTGCCCTCGACGATGCGCCGCACGCGCGCGAGCCCGTCGACCTCGAGCGTCAGCAGCTGGACCACGGGCGTGTAGTCGAGCCCGTCGAGCCGCCGGCAGACGCCTTCGATGATGGCCGTGATGCTGCCGTCGCCGACGTCGTCGTAGGCGTGAGGCACGAAGAACAGGACGGCGATCGTGCCGGTGCGACCGGTGCGCAGGTTCACCGCGCTGCGATCGGGCGCATAGCCGAGGCGCGCCGCCGCCTGCTTGACCCGAGCGATCGTCTCGGGGCGCACCTCCGGCCCGTCCTTGAGCGCCCGCGAGACGGTGGTGATCGAGAGCTCGAGCTCCTGCGCCAGCGTCTTCAGCGTGGCCTTCGAGGCATGACGCGTCATGGCGCCCTCCGGTGGCGCGCGCCTTCGCATCGTTCCGTCATTGTTCACCTCAGATTGTGCACTGCAAAATCGTAACGTTACGATTTTTCTCCCCAAGCCATTGACGCACACTGTAAGCGGCGTATCGTAACGTTGCAAATCGACGGCCGGCCAACGGTCGCGTCACCAGGGAAAGGGAACGACCATGCGCTCTTTGAAGAGGGCGGCGCTCGCCGCCTGCGCGGCCTCCGCCATCGCGCTCGCCGCCTCAGCCTCCGTCACCATGCCCGCCGCCGCCCAGGAGGCCGAGGTCATCCATTGGTGGACCTCCGGCGGCGAATCCGCCGCGCTCCAGGAATTCGTCTCCCGCTTCGAGGCGGCCGGGGGCACCTGGGTGGACACCGCCATCGCCGGCGGCACCAACGCCCGAACCGCGGGCATCAACCGCATCGTCGGCGGCGACGCGCCGACCGCCATGCAGTTCAACACGGGTCGCCAGTTCGAGGAAGTCGCCGCCGGCGGGCTCCTCAACGACATCGAGAGCGTGGCGTCGCAGGGCGGCTGGCGCGACCTCATTCCCGCTTCCTTCGTCGAGGCGATCAGCTACGAGGGCGAGATCTACGCCGTGCCGGTCAACATCCACGGCCAGAACTGGATGTTCTACAGCAATGCCGTCCTCGAGGAGGCGGGCGTCGCCCCGCCGCAGACGTGGGACGACGTGCTCGCCGCCGCCGAGGCGATCGAGGCCACGGGCAAGATCGCCTTCGCCCAGGGCGGCGAGCCCTGGCAGGAGCGCACGCTCTTCAACGCCGTCCTCGCCGGTCACGGCGGCCCGGAGCTCTACGACAGGCTCTATGCGCGAAACGACGTCGCGGCGCTGGACACCGACGAGTTCCGCGCCGTCGCGGACGTGTTCGGGCGCCTGCGCGACATCGTCGACGAGGGCAGCCCCGGCCGGAGCTGGAACGAGACGACGAACCTCGTCGTCACCGGTCGCGCCGCCATGCAGCTGATGGGCGACTGGGCCAAGGGCGAGTTCCTCGCCGCCGGACAGACGCCCGGCGAGGAGTACGGCTGCACGCTGGTGGGCGCGCACGAGGCGCTGATCATCGGGGGCGACGTCTTCGTCTTCCCGCGCACCGACGACGAGGCGCAGCGCGCCGCGCAGGAGCTGCTCGCGCAGGTGATGTTCAGCCCCGAGGCGCAGATCGCCTTCAACACGGTGAAGGGCTCGATCCCCGTGCGCTCGGACGTCGACGTGTCGGGCATGGACGCCTGCGCCCAGCGCGGCGCCGAGGTCATGTCGGACCCTGCCAAGCAGGTGCCGCAGGTCAACCTCGTCGCCTCCTCCGATCTCGTCGGCGCCGTCGACGACGTGATCACGCAGTACTGGAACGACCGGTCCATGGACGCCGACACGTTCGTCGCGCGCTTCCGCGAGGCGATGGAGGTCGCCGGCTGACCCTCGGCCCACCGGGTCGCCCCAAAACCTCCGCACGAGGTTCCTCCGGGGCGGCCCGCCTTCCCCACGGATCGGCGCCGCGCGAGCCGCGCCCCGGGAGACGAGGTCATGCACACCCTGCTCACGAAGGAGCGCGAGCGGCTGCCCGCTCGCGTGGATGTCGCCACCCCCGCCGGCTCCGCCCGGCGCGGACGCCGGCGCATCCGCCCCTCCACCCTCCTGGCGCTCGCGCCGATGGCGGTCGTCGTCGGCATCGTCTATCTCGGCGCCATGGCGTGGACGGTCCGGCTCTCGATGACGAGCTCGAAGCTGCTGCCGACCTACGACTTCGTCGGTCTCGAGCAGTACGAGCGTCTCTTCGCCAACGCGCGCTTCCTGATGTCGCTGCAGAACATGGTCGTGTTCGGCGTGCTGTTCATCGCGGCCTGCCTCCTGCTGGGCTTCCTCCTCGCGGTGCTCATCGACCAGCGGGTGAAGGCGGAGGGCGTGCTGCGCACGATCTACCTCTACCCCCACGCGCTCTCCTTCATCGTCACCGGGCTCGCCTGGCAATGGTTCCTGAACCCCGAGCTCGGCCTCCAACGCGCCGTGCGGGAAGCGGGCTTCACCGGCTTCGAGTTCGCCTGGCTCGCGGACGGCGATACCGCCCTCTACGCCCTCGTGCTGGCGGGCGTCTGGCAATCCTCCGGCCTCGTCATGGTGATCCTGCTCGCGGGCCTGCGCGGCGTCGACCCCGACCTGTGGAAGGCCGCGCGCGTCGACGGCATCCCGGCCTGGCGGTACTACCTCTCCATCGTGCTCCCCTTGATCGGGCCGATGATCGTGACGGCGACCGTGCTGCTCGCGATCGCGGTGGTGAAGCTCTACGACCTCGTCGTCGCCATGACGAAGGGCGGGCCCGGCATCGCCACCGAGGTCCCGGCGAAGTTCGTGATGGACCACCTCTTCGAGCGCGCCAACGTCGGGCTGGGCACCGCCGCGGCCACCGTGATGCTGTTGACCGTGCTGTGCGTCCTCACCCCCTGGCTCTACGCCCGCTACGGCCGCACCTCGGGGAGGCCCGCATGACGAGCGCCGTCGCATCCGCCGCCGACCGCGCCCGCGGCACGATCGCGGCCCGCGGCCGCAAGCCTCGCCGGCTCTCCGCGGGACGCATCGGGCTCTACGCCTTCCTGGCCAGCGCCGCGCTCTTCTTCCTGCTGCCGGCGTGGATCATGCTGCTGACCTCGCTCAAGCCGATGGAGGAGATCCGCGCGGGCACGATCTTCGCGCTGCCGCTCGCCCCCACGCTCGAGCCCTGGGTCGCCGCCTGGAGCAGCGCCTGCACGGGTCTCACCTGCGAGGGGATCAGCGTCGGCTTCTGGAACTCGGTGCGAATCCTGGTGCCGTCCGTCGTGCTCTCGGTCCTGCTCGGTGCGCTCAACGGCTACGCCCTCTCGTTCTGGCCGGTGCGCGGGGCGAACGTGCTCTTCGCGATCCTGCTCGCGGGCGCCTTCGTGCCCTACCAGGTCTTCCTCTATCCGCTCGTGCGGATGTTCTCGAGCGTCGGCATCTACAATTCGCTCGCCGGCATCGTGCTCGTGCACGTGATCTTCGGCATGCCGATCATGACGCTCCTGTTTCGCAACTTCTACGCCTCGCTGCCGCGCGAGCTGTTCAACGCGGCGCGGGTCGACGGCGGCGGGTTCTTCACGATCTTCCTGCGCGTGATGCTGCCGATGTCGACACCGATCCTCGTCGTCGCGGTGATCCTGCAGGTCACGGGCGTATGGAACGACTTCATCCTCGGTCTGACCTTCGCGGGCCGCGAGAACCTGCCCATGACGGTGCAGCTCAACAACATCGTCAACTCCACCCACGGCGTGCGGCTCTACAACGTCGACATGGCGGCGACCATCCTCACGGGTCTCGTTCCGCTCGCAATCTACTTCGTCACGGGGCGCTGGTTCGTCCGCGGCATCGCGGCCGGCGCAGTCAAGGGATAGGAGGACGTCATGGCGGCAGTGTCCGTGCGGGACGTGAGCATCGCCTTCGGCTCGATGCCGGTGCTCGATCGGCTCTCCATCGAGGTCGCGGCGGGCGAGTTCCTCGTCCTGCTCGGCCCCTCCGGCTGCGGCAAGTCCACGCTGCTCAACGCCATGGCCGGGCTCATCGACGTGGAGGACGGTGAGATCCATTTCGGCGCGCGTAACGTCACCTGGGAGGAGCCCAAGGACCGCGGCGTCGCCATGGTGTTCCAGTCCTACGCGCTCTACCCGCGCATGAGCGTGCGCGAGAACCTGAGCTTCGGCCTGCGCATGGCGCGCACGCCCAAGGCCGAGATCGAGACCCGCGTCGCCCGCGCCGCGTCGATGCTGCAGATCGAGCATCTGCTGGATCGGCGACCGAGCGAGCTCTCCGGCGGGCAGCGCCAGCGCGTCGCCATCGGCCGCGCGCTCGTACGCGACGCGGACATCTTCCTCTTCGACGAGCCGCTCTCCAACCTCGACGCGCAGCTGCGCAACGAGCTGCGCGTCGAGATCAAGCGCCTGCACCAGCGCCTTTCCGGCACGACGATGATCTACGTCACCCACGACCAGATCGAGGCGCTGACGCTGGCCGACCGCGTCGCCGTGATGAAGGACCGGCGCATCCAGCAGCTCGCCCCGCCCGCCGAGATCTACAACCGCCCGGCGAACCTGTTCGTGGCGGGGTTCGTCGGCTCGCCGCGGATGAACTTCGTCGACGGCCGGATCGAGGCCGCGGACGGCGCTCTCGTCTTCCGCGCGGGGCGCCACTTCCTGCCGCTCGACGCCTACGACTTCGCGCGGCGGCCCGAGCCGGGCGCGCCGGCGACGCTCGGCCTGCGTCCCGAGCACATCGGCGTGCTCGAAGCGGGCGCGCATCCCCACGCCTGGACCGGCCTTCACGTCGACATCGTCGAGCCGATGGGCGCCGACAGCCTCGTCTGGTGCCGCGACGGCGAGACGACGCTCGCGGTGCGCATGGCGGGCGAGAAGCCGATCGCGCCGGGCGCGCCGGTTCGCCTCGTCGCCGATTCCGCCCGCGTCGGCCTCTTCGATCCCAGGAGCGGCGAGCGGCTCTGAGAGCCCGCCTCGCCACAAGGAAAGCCTCTCATGCCTGCCACCCTCTCCATCCAGCTCTACTCGCTGCGCGCGCACGGCGGGCTGCTCGATCGTCTCGACGTCGCCCGCGCCGCCGGCTTCCGGCACGTCGAGGCGGTGGCGAGCCTTCTCGACGAGCCCGCCGCCTTCCGCGATGCGCTCGATGCCCGCGGGCTCTCCGCGCCGAGCACGCACGTTCCGCTGACCGCGCTGCGCGAGCGGCTCGACGAGACGGTGCGCGCCGCGCGCACGATCGGCATACGCCGTCTCGCGGTGCCCGCGCTGCACCCGCCGGATCGCCCGGGCGATGCGCAGGGCTGGCGCGCCGTCGGCGCCGAGCTCGGCGGGCACGCGAAGCGCCTGGCGGACGAGGGCCTGACGCTCGCCTTCCACAACCATCACTGGGAGGTCGAGCCGCTGGCGGACGGGACGATGCCGCTCGACCTCCTCCTCGACGCCGGCGCCGCGGACGGCCTGCTCTGGCAGGCGGACGTCGCCTGGCTCGTGCGTGGCGGCGACGACCCGGCCGCGCGCCTCGCCCGCCACGCGGGCCGGCTCGCGAGCGTCCACGTCAAGGACATCGCCCCAGCGGGAGAGGCGCTGGACGAGGACGGCTGGGCAGACGTCGGCCACGGCGTCCTCGACTGGACCGACCTCTGGCGCCGCGCCCGCGAGGCGGGCGCCGACCTCATGATCGCCGAGCACGACGCGCCGCGCGACGCCGCGCGTTTCGCGAGCCGCAGCTTCGCCGCCATGCGCCGGCTCGCCCAGGAAACGGCGCAGCGCGCCGAGGAGGAGACCCGATGAGCCCGACGACCCTCCGCGCCGGCGTGCTCGGCTGCGGCAACATCTCCGACACCTATCTCTCCCGCGCGCGCGCCTTCGAAGGCGTGGAGATCGTCGCCTGCGCCGACACGGACGCCGGGCGCGCGTCGGCACAGGCGGAGCGCTACGGGGTCCGCGCGCTCGCGCCGGAGGCGCTGCTCGCCGACCCCGGCGTCGACATCGTGATCAACCTCACCCCACCCAAGGCGCACGCCGCGGTCGGCGCGGGGGTGATCGCGGCGGGCAAGCACCTCTATTCCGAGAAGCCGCTGGGGGTGAGCCTCGAGGAGGGACGCGCCCTGGTCGCGGCGGCCGAGCGGGCGGGCGTGCGCCTGGGCTGCGCGCCGGACACGATCCTCGGCGGCGGCCATCAGCTCGCCCGCAAGCTCGTCGACGAGGGCGCGATCGGCCGGCCGATCTCCGGCGCGATCTGGTTCGCCACGCGGGGCATGGAGCACTGGCACCCCGACCCCGCCTTCTTCTTCCAGGCCGGCGGCGGGCCGATCCTCGACATCGGCGCCTACTACGTCACCGCGCTCGTCAACCTGATCGGGCCGGTGCGGCGGGTCGTCGGCATCGGCGCGCGCGGCTTCGCCGAGCGCGTCGTCACGAGCGAGGGGCCGCACCAGGGCGCGCGCCTGCCGGTGGAGGTCGACACGCTCGTCGTCGGCGCGCTCGAGTTCGCCTGCGGCGCCGTCGTCTCCCTCACCGCCACCTGGGACGTCTGGGCGGAAACCCCGTTCCGGCTCGAGCTCTACGGCTCGGAGGGCACGATGCTCCTGCCCGACCCGAACTTCTTCGGCGGCGCGACGCGGCTGTCGCGCCGGGGCGAGCCGTTCGAGCGCATCGAGCCCTCCGCCATGGCACACGCGCGCCCCAACCGCCGCACGGGCCGCGGCGAGGAGGTCGCGGACTACCGCATGCTCGGCGTCGTCGACCTCGCCCGCGCCATCGCCGAGGGGCGCGGGCACCGCTGCTCGGGGCAGCTCGCGCTGCACGTGCTCGAGGTGCTCCTCGCCTTCGACCGCGCGGCCCGCGAGGGCCGGCAGGTGGAGATCGCCTCAACCTGCGAGCGGCCGCAGGCGCTCGGCCCGCAGGACCTGCGCTGGCGCGCGGCCGCCGACGCCTCGGCGGCGTGAGCCGCCCATTCCCACACGCGTCTGCTCGCCCGCCTCTACGTGAGGTGATCGTATTTCAGCGTGCGGGGAGCCCAATATACGCCTGAAGGTAGATAGACGCCTGATCTTGCCGCCCAACTCCGGGTGGTTTCGCAGATCAGGTGCACAATGCCTCCATCACGATCCGAGACAGCCTATCGGGCGCTGCGCGCGGCGATCGGCGACCTGCGTTGGCCGCCGGGCGCGCGGCTGCCGCTGCCCGTCCTCGCCGAGGAGCTGGCGATGAGCCCCGTCCCCATTCGCGAGGCGCTCTCGCGGCTCGCGGCGGAGGGCGTCGTGACGCATCGGCGCAACGGCGGCTTCTTCGTCGGCGAGGTGCGGCTCGACGAGCTCGAGGACGACTACGTCACCATCGCGTGCGCGGCCTGGCTGACGCTGGCGCATCTGGCCGACGGTGTCCTCGACGGCGGAGCCGAGCGCGTCGACCCGCCCCCCGAGGCGGCGCGCAGACTGGACGCATTGATGGCGTACGCCCCATCGCGCGGCATCGCCCGGGCGGCGACGGCGAGCCTCGAGCGCAGCCGCACCTGCCGGCGCATCGACGTGCGCGCCCGCAGCTTCGCCGAGCGCCGGGCGCTGGTCGCACGCATGCGCGCGCTGCGCGCCTGCGTCGCCGCCCGCGACGGCGCGCGCGTCGAGGCGCTCGTCGCGGAGGAGTTGCGCATCGGGCTGGCGCGGATCGAGGGCGCCTACAAGGAGATCCTGTTCGCGCTCTCGACGGTGCGCTGATGCGCGCGGCTCAGGGGCCGGTGCGCGAGGCCTGCCCGCCGACCTCGCGCACGCGCAGGCGCGCGGACAGGATCGCGACGACCGCCATCGCCCCGGCGACGGCGCCGAAGGCGGCGGCCAGCCCGATCAGCTCGCCGATGAAGCCCATGACCGAGGGACCGGCGAGGAAGCCCACGTAGCCGATCGTGGAGACCGCGGCGACGCTGACGCCGGGCGCGAGCCCCGGCGTGGCGCCCGCCGTTCGGAAGGCGATCGGCACGATGCCGGCGATCCCGAGCCCGGCGAGCGCGAAGCCGGCGATCGCGACCGGCGCGCTCGTGGCGAGCGCCACCGAAGCGAAGCCGCAGCCCGCGAGCACGGCGCCCCACGCGACCGTGGCGACGGCGCCGAGGCGGCTCGAGATCGCGTCGCCGAAGAAGCGCGCGAGTGCCATCGCGCCGCCGAAGGCGACGACGCCGGCGCCGACCAGCGCCTGCGCGCCGAGCCCGTCGCGCAGGTGGATCGCGCTCCAATCGAGCGCCGCGCCCTCCGAGAGCAGGCAGAAGAACGCGATCAGCGCCGGCGGCAGCAGCGCGCGGGTGGGAAGCGCAAAGCGCGGCCCCTCGCTCTCCTTCGCCTCGCGGTCGCGCGGCAGCGGGCGCGCCAGCACGAGCAGGCAGGCGGCGATGGCGACCGAGAGCGCCGGCATCTGCACCGCGAGCGGAACGCCCTGCGCCGCCGCCAGCCCGCCGAGCGCCCCGCCGGCGGCGACGCCGATGCTGAAGAAGGCGTGGCAGCGCGCCAGGATGGAGCGGCCGAGCGCCTTCTCCACCGCGAGCCCGGCGGCGTTCATGGCCACACCCATCGAGCCCGTGCCGAGCCCCACCGCCACCAGGACTGCGAACAGCGCCGGCGCGCTGCCGGCGAGCGGGATCGCCGCGGTGGCGAGGAGCAGGATCGCCATGCCCACCGCGTTCAGGCTGCGTACGTCGAGCCGCGTCGAGAGCCAGCCGGCGAGCGGCATCATCGCGAGCGCGCCGGCGGGCATGCCCATAAGCACGACGCCGAGCGCCGCCTCGTCGAGCCCGAGCGCAGCGCGCATCTCCGGCAGCCGCGGCAGCCAGGAGGAGAAGGCCAGGGCCTCGAAGAAGAAGACGGCGATGACGGCCAGGTAGGGTCGCTCGATGCGCATGGGAAAGGTCTCGCAGAGAGGGAGATTCGCACCTTCGGCGGGCAGTATGATATTTTCTACAATATAAGCTGGAATATGTCAGAGATTGAATCGATTTTCGACTCCACGCACCACCGCGGATCACCCGCGAGGCACGAGGAGGCCGCATGACCGCTCCGATCGAACACGCCACGCTCGGCTTCACCCACGGCGAGGGGATCCGGCTCGTCCGCGCCGACGGCGCACGCTTCATCGACGCCGCCTCGGGGACGTTCAACGTCCCCCTCGGCTACGACAACGAGTCGGTCGTCACCCCAGTCCTCGACCAGCTCGCGCGGGTCTCGCACCTGAGCTCGTCGTTCTCGCGCGCGGAGAGCGCGCGGCTCGTGGAGCGCCTCGTCGCGCTCGCGCCCGAGGGCATGACCCGCGGCTGGCTGCGCGACCTCACCGGATCGACCGCGAACGAGTGCGCCGTGCGCATCGCCCAGAAGGCGACGCAGAAGGGCGGCGTGCTCAGCCTCTTCCTGTCGCATCACGGCCAGACGCTGTTCACCACCGCGATCTCCGGCAACGCCTTTCGCAAGGAGAGCTTCCCGGTCTCGACGGCGGACGTCTCGCTGAAGGTGCCCGCCCCCTACTGCCACCGCTGCTTCTACGGTGCGACCTACCCGTCCTGCGGGCTGATGTGCGTCGAGCGCATCCACGACTTCCTCGAGTTCGGCGGCAATGGGCGCACCGCCTGCATGATCGTCGAGCCGATCCTCGGCAACGGCGGCAACATCGTCCCCCCGCCGGGCTACTTCGAGGCATTGAAGCGGGTGTGCGACGCCCACGACATCCTGCTCGTCGCCGACGAGGTCCAGACCGGCATCGGCCGCACGGGCCACATGTTCGCCTGCGACGCGCTCGGCTTCGAGCCGGCGATGGTGACGCTCGCCAAGGGGCTCGGCGGCATCGGCATCCCCGTCGCGGCGGTGCTGATGGAGGCGCGGCTCGACGTGCTCGCGCCCTACGAGCACTCCTACACCTCGGGCGCGAACCCGGTCGCGCTCGCCGCCGCCAACGCCACGCTCGACGTCCTCGCCGACGGGCGCCTGCTCGCCCGCGTGCGCGAGAACGGCGAGCTGCTCGGCGAGCTGCTCGCGCCGCTGGCCGAGCGCCACGCCTGCGTCGGCGACGTGCGCGGGCTCGGCTACATGTGGGGCGTCGAGATCGAGACGCCGGACGGCGCCCCCGACCCCGACCGCACCAACGCCATCCTGGCGGAGGCGGAGCGGCGGCGGCTGATCGTGCGCAGCTCGCGCTACGGCCGTGGGAACGTGGTGAAGGTGCGCCCGCCCCTGGTCGCGACGGCCGACGACCTCGTGGAGATCGTCGACACGCTGTCGGCCGCGATCGCGGCCACCGGGGAGGCGGCGCGATGAAGGCGGCCCGCTTCCTCGCCCCCTGGACGCTCGCCCTCGGCGACGTCCCCGATCCCGCCGCGCCCGGGCCGGGCGAGGTGATGGTGCGCGTGCGCGCCACCGGCATCTGCGGCACCGATATCGGCATCCTCTCGGGCGCCTACGCCGCGCAGGCGGGCGTCGTGCTCGGGCACGAATCGACCGGCGACGTCGTCGCCGCCGGCGAGGGCGTCGGCTCGGTCGCCGTGGGCGACCGCGTGGTGATCGATCCCACCTTCCATTGCGGCTTCTGCCGCATGTGCCGCACGAACCGGCAGAATCACTGCGAGCGCAAGCACGGCACCGAGGCGGGGGTGAGCCGCGACGGCACCTTCGCCGAGCTCTACGCCTGCGACGAGCGCTTCGTGCACCGCCTGCCGGACGGGCTCTCCTACGAGGCCGGGGCGCTCACCGAGCCGCTCGGCTGCGCGCTCACCGGTGTGGCGCGGCTCGACCTGCACCTCGGCCACCGCGTGGTGGTCGTGGGCGCCGGACCGCTCGGCGTGCTCTACGCCCACGCCCTCGCCTCCCGCGGCGTGCGCGGCCGGCTCGTCGAGCGGTCGGACGCGCGACGCGCGCTCGCCGCCGACGTCCTCCCCGCCGGGTGGCGCCTCGCCGCGTCGCTCGACGAAATCGCCGCCGCCTATGCGCCGGACCCGACGCCGATCGACGTCGCGGTCGACACGACGAGCGTCATGGTCGAGCCGCTCGTGGCGCTGATGGCGCGCGGCGGCCAGGTGCTCGCCATCGGCCTGCGGCCGCACGCCGTCGCAATCGACGCTGGTGCGGTCGCGGACCGCTCGCTCGCCGTGCTCGGCTCGATCGACACGCTCGAGAACGCCTTCGCCCAGGCGCTCGCCCTCCTCGCCTCGGGCGCCGTTCCCGCCGAGGCGCTCGTCACCCATCGCCTGCCGCTCTCGCGGCTGCCCGAAGCCGTGGCCCTGCTCGGCTGCGACATCGCCGACCGGCGCCTCGCGCCGCCCGGCGCGGCGCTCAAGGTGATGATCGACCCGAGCGCCGGGGAGGACGCCCGATGACGGCCGCGACGATCCTCTCACGCACCTACCCGCCGGACGTCTATTGCGGCGCGGGCGTCCACGTCACGCACCTCGCCGCCGCGCTCGCCGCGATCGCGCCGATCGAGCTGCGCTGCTTCGGCGCGCAGGACATCGCGGAGGAGGGCTTGCGCGTGCGCGGCATCGGCCCGCTGCTACCGCCGGAGGTCGACCTCGGAAGCCCGCCCGGCCGCGCGCTCGACGCGCTGGCGCGCTGCGCGGCGATGGTGGCCGCGCCGCCGGAGGGCGCGGTGGTGCACGCGCACGATTGGTACGTGCTCCAGGCGGGGCTGTGGGCGAAGCTCCTGTGGCGCCGCCCGCTCGTCGCGACCGCGCATTCGCTCGAGCCCATGCGGCCCTGG
Source organism: Salinarimonas sp. NSM (assembly GCF_052380005.1). Classification (NCBI taxonomy): domain Bacteria; kingdom Pseudomonadati; phylum Pseudomonadota; class Alphaproteobacteria; order Hyphomicrobiales; family Salinarimonadaceae; genus Salinarimonas; species Salinarimonas sp. NSM. The sequence goes on along the minus strand of NZ_JBQTCJ010000002.1, from coordinate 71,147 downwards.
AAGGCCGACCAGCTCGGGCCGGGTCCCTACGCGCTCTCCGGGCACATGGAGCGCACGGCGCTCGAGGCCGCGGACGCCGTCGTCGCCGTCTCCGAGGCGGCGCGGCGCGACGTGCTGCGCCACGTCCGCATCGCCCCCGAGCGCGTCCACGTGATCCACAACGGCGTCGACGCGGACGTCTTCCACCCGGGCGCCGGGGCGGCGCTCGCGGGCGATCTCGACGGGCTCGATCCGGCGCGTCCCTTCGTTCTCTTCGTCGGCCGGCTCACCGAGCAGAAGGGCCTCGAGCACCTGCTCGCCGCGATGCGGCACCTCTCCGCCGACGTCCAGCTCGCGATCTGCGCGGGCCGCGCCGACACGCCGGCGCTGCGGGCGCGCTACCACGACGCGGCGGATCGCCTGCGGGTGGAGCGCGGCGGCGTCGCCTGGATCGAGGGCCTCTCGGGCGCGGCGCTGGCGCCGCTCTACGCCCGCGCCGCGGTGGTCTGCTGCCCGTCGGTCTACGAGACCTTCTCGATCGTGAACCTCGAGGCGATGGCCTGCGGCACGCCCGTCGTCGCCGGGGCGGTGGGCGGCAATCCCGAGCAGGTGCGCACCGGCGAGACCGGCTGGCTCGTCCCCCTCGTCCTCGACGCCGCCGGCGCGGCACCCGCCGATCCGGACGGCTTCGCCCGCGACCTCGCGCGGGCGCTCGGCGAGGCGCTCGGCGACCCCGCCCGCGCACGCGCGCTCGGCGCCGCCGGGCGCCGCTTCGTCGAGGGCGCCTGCGCCTGGCCGACGATCGCCCGGCGCACCGCCGACCTCTACGCGACACTCGCGGCCCAGGCCCGCGGCAGCACGGAGAGCTTCCGATGAACACGCAGCTCGCACGCGACGGCGACGGCGACTGGTGGCGCGGCGCCGTCGTCTACCAGATCTACCCCCGCAGCTTCATGGACGCCGACGGCGACGGGCTCGGTGATCTCGCCGGCATCGCCGAGCGGCTCGACCACGTCGCGGATCTCGGCGTCGACGCGATCTGGATCGCGCCTTTCTTCACCTCCCCCATGCGCGACTTCGGCTACGACGTCTCCGACATGTGCGCGGTCGACCCGCGCTTCGGCACGCTCGCCGACTTCGACCGCGTGGTGGCGCGCGCCCACGCGCTCGGGCTGAAGGTCCTGATCGACCAGATCCTCTGCCACACCTCGGATGCGCATCCCTGGTTCCTGGAGAGCCGGGCCTCGCGCGAGAACGAGAAGGCGGACTGGTACGTCTGGGCGGACGCGCGCCCGGACGGCGGGCCGCCGAACAACTGGCTCTCGCTGTTCGGCGGCATCGCCTGGACCTGGTCGCCCGAGCGCCGACAGTACTACCTGCACAAGTTCCTGCCGGAGCAGCCGGCGCTCGACCTGTTCCACCCGCAGGTGCAGGCGGCGGTGTGCGACGTGTCGCGCTTCTGGCTCGACCGGGGCGTCGACGGCTTCCGGCTCGACAGCGTCAACTTCTTCCACCACGACCCGCAGCTGCACGACAACCCGCCCCGGCCCGAAGCGGAGCTGCGCGCGCTTCTCGCCCGGCCCAAGGGCGACGACGGCATCCCGCGGGCGAACCCCTACAACATGCAGATCCACGAGAACGACAAGACCCGGCCCGAAACCGTCGACTTCCTGCGCGCCTACCGCGCGGCGATCGGCGACCGGCCCGGCGTCGCGACGATGGCGGAGATCGCGGCGGACGGCTCGCACGCGCTGCTCGAGCTCTACACCGCGGGCGAGGACCGCCTGCACATGGGCTACACGTTCGAGCTCCTCTCGGCCCCCTTCGAGACGCCGACCCTGCGCGCGCTCCTCGAGGATGCGGCGAAGACCGTGCGCGGCGGCTGGCCCTGCTGGGCCTTCTCCAACCACGACGTGGTGCGCGCCCAGTCGCGCTGGGGCGCGCAGGGTCGAGATCCCGCCTTCGCCCGCATGCTGGTGGCGCTGCTCACGAGCCTGCGCGGCTCGTCGTGCCTCTACCAGGGGGAGGAACTCGGGCTGCCCGAGGCCGAGGTCGCCTTCGCGGATCTCCAGGACCCCTACGGCCGGCGCTTCTGGCCGAGCTACAAGGGCCGCGACGGCTCGCGCACGCCGATGCCCTGGGAGGCGCGGGCGCCGCACGCGGGCTTCACCGCCGGCACGCCGTGGCTGCCCGTGCCCGACGCGCACCGCGCGCTCGCGGTCGACGCGCAGCGCGCCGATCCCGCCTCCGCCCTCGCCGGCGTGCGGCGCTTCCTGCTTTGGCGCAAGAGGAACGACGTGCTGCGCCGGGGCGAGATGCGCTTCATCGAGGCGCCCGAGGGCGTGCTCGCCTTCGAGCGCCGGCTCGGCGCCGCGGCGATGGTCTGCGCCTTCGACCTGACCGGCGAGGGCGGCGTTCTCCCCGGCCGCTTCGTCGCCACCGAGGGTCACGGCTTCGACAGCGACGTCGGCGAGAGCCGCGTCCTCCTGCCCCGCTGGGGCGCCTTCTTCGGAGCCGCCGCATGAGCGAGACCGAAAACCTCTTCGCCGACGGCGTCCTCGTCGTCGGCAACAACATCGCCGACGAGGTCCTCGTCGTGGACGGGCTCGCGCTCGACGAGAAGGTCTTCTGCGAGGAGTGGAGCCTCCACGCCGGCGGCCAGGCCGCGAACGCGGCGGCGACGCTCGCGCGGCTTCGCGTCCCCGCCCGCTTCCTCGGCCGCTTCGGCGACGACGAGGCGGGCCGCTTCACCCGCGCGGCGATGGCGGCGGACGGCATCGACACGCGCGCCTCCCCCACCCTCCCCGCGCGCACCATCGCCGCCTCGGTGATCGTCGACCGTGTGAGCGGCCAGCGCACGATCGTGATGCGCCGCGATCCCGCGCTCCTCGCCACGCCGCTGCCGACGGGCGAGGACCTGCTGGCGGGCGTCGCGATCCTCTACGGCGACGGCTACGAGCGCGACGCCTTCGTGCGCCTCGCCACCCTCGCCCGCGCCCGCGGCCTCGCCGTCGTGTGCGATCTCGAGACCCGCGATCCCGCGGACGCGCGGCTCCTCGAGCTCGTCACAGACCTGATCGCGCCCGCGGCGGTCCTGTGCGCGATGGCGGGGATCGACGATCCCGAGGGCGCCGTGCGCGCGCTCGCCGCCCGCGGGCCGCGGGTCGTCGTCGCCACGATGGGCGCCGCGGGCGCCGTCGGTGCGGAGGGCGAGCGGATCGTGCGCACGCCCGCCGCGCCCTGCACCGTCGTCGACACGACGGGGGCGGGCGACGCCTTCCACGCGGGCTGGGTCGCGGCGCTGCGGGAGGGCCGCGATCTCGCCGATCGCATGGCCCGGGCCGCCGCCGTCGCCGCCGTGAAGTGCGCCCATCCCGGCCCGCAGGCGCCCGCCGCGGCGCTCGCTCCCCTCGCCACCCGGAGGACCACATGAGCCTCGCATTCCTCGCCGACCTCGCCCCGCGTGCCGTGATCTGGGACGTCGACGGCGTCCTCATCGACAGCGAGCCCCTGCATTACGAGGCCGCGCGGCACGCGCTCGCGCGCTCCCCCGTCGTGCTCGCGCCGGAGGAGAACGTCGCGCTGCTCGGCCGCAGCCTGCCGGAGGTCTGGCTCCACCTCGGCGAGCGGGGGCTCGACACCCCGCGCGAGGACTGGATCGCCGCGGTGGAGGCGCACTACCTCGACGGCGTGCACGCCGGCATGGCGCGCGAGGGCGTGATCGACACCGTCGGCGCGCTCGCGGCGCGCGGCGTGCCGCAGGCCTGCGTCTCGACCGCGGAGCGCCGCATCCTGGACGCCAACGTCGCCGCGCTCGGCATCGGCACCGCGCTCGCCTTCACCGTCTCGCGCGAGGACGTCACGCGCACGAAGCCCGCGCCGGATCCCTACCTGCACGCCTGCGCGCGGCTCGGCCTCGCGCCGGGGGACTGCCTCGCGATCGAGGACACGCCGGTCGGCGTCGCCGCCGCGCGGGCGGCAGGCGTCCCCGTCCTCGCCTGGCCGCACGCGCTGACCGCGCGGCTCGATTTCCCCGGCGCCACCGCCCGCATATCGCGCCTCGACGAGGTGCCCTTCCTCGCGGAGGCGGCGCGCGACCGGAGGCGGGCATGAGCCGCACGCGGGCGGTGATCTTCGACTGCGACGGCGTGCTCGTCGACAGCGAGCATCCGGCCGACCGTGCGGTGGCGCGGGTGCTCGCCGCCTCCTGCCCGGGGCTCGAGGTCGAGGATTACGTCGCGCGGTTTCGCGGCTGGAGCCACCGCGACGGCGCGGCGACGCTCGCTGCCGAGCGGGGCACGACCTTTCCCGAGGATCTCGACGCGCGGGTGATCGCCGCCGTCGACGCCGCCGTCGCCCGCGCCGCGCCGATGCCCGGCGTGCGCGCGGCCGTGGCCGGCATCGCCCTGCCCCGCGCGGTGGCCTCCAACAGCCCGCTCGCACGGCTGCGGCGCTCGCTCGCGCGCGCCGACCTCCTCGACCTCTTCGCGCCGCACGTCTACGCGGCCGAGATGGTGGCGCGGCCCAAGCCCGCGCCGGACCTCTACCGCCACGCGGCACGGGCGCTCGGCGTGGCGCCCGACGCCTGCCTCGTCGTCGAGGACAATCGGCGCGGCGTCCGCGCGGCGCGTGCCGCCGGCATGCGTGTCCTCGCCTTCCTCGGCGGCGGCCATGCGCTGCCGGAAGACGAAGATACCCTGCTCCGGGAAGGCGCCTGCGGCGTCTGCCGCGACCTCGCCGATCTCCCGCGCTGGCTCTGAGGCCGCCGCCGAACCCGCACCGCACGAAAGGAACACCCCATGCTCAACGGACGCCTGCAGCACCCCGACATCCTCGCCGAGCTCGCCCGTTCCGGCCACGGCTCGAAGGTCCTGATCTGCGACGGGAACTACCCGTTCAAGACGAAACGCGGGCCGGGCTCGAGCCTGGTGTGCCTCAACCTCGCGCCGGGCCTCGTCTCGGTGACGGACGTGCTCGCGGTCCTCGTCGAGACGATCCCGATCGAGGCCGCCGCCGTGATGGTGCCCGAGGAGGGGCCCGAGCCCGAGATCTTCGCGCGCTTCCGCGAACTGATGCCCGGCATCGCCCTCGACGCGTTCGGCCGCTTCCCCTTCTACGAGGAAGCGGCCGATCCGCACGTCTCGCTCGCCATCGCCACCGGCGACCAGCGGCTGTTCGCGAACCTGCTCGTCACGATCGGCGTCGTGCCGCCGGCCTGACGCGGGCGCTCAGGTGCCGAGGCGCGCCCAGTGGTCCACCTTCGCCCAGTCCTGGAGGAACTGGTAGGGATAGGCCGGCACGCCGCGGGCGGAGACCTCGGTGAGCGCCTGGACGTCCTCGGGCGCGAGCACGAGGTCGGCGGCGTCGAGGTTCTCCTTCAGCTGCGTCGTGGTGCGCGCACCGAGCAGGATCGAGGCGACGCCGGGCCGCGACAGGAGCCAGGCCAGCGCCACGTGCGACATCGGCCGCCCGTGGCGCTCGGCGACGGAGCGCAGAACGTCGAGGACCGCGTAGGTCCGCTCGGTGTTGCGCAGGTCGTAGGCCTCGACGCCGCGGTTCGGGTCCTCGCCGAGCCGCGTCGCGCCGCTCGGGCGGCTCTGCGCGCCGTACTTGCCGGTGAGCCAGCCTCCGCCGAGCGGCGACCAGGGGGTGAGGCCGATTCCCGCCTCCAGCGCGCAGGGGATCAGCTCGAGCTCGGCCCCGCGCTCCAGCATGTTGTAGTGCGGCTGGATGCAGACGGGCGACGGGTAGCCGCCGAGCCTCGCCGTGGTGACGATCCGCTCGAGCTGCCAGCCCGACAGGTTCGACCAGGCGACGTGGTGGATCTTGCCGGCGGCGACGAGGTCGCGCAGCGTCGCGAGCGTCTCGGCGACCTCGACGTCCTTGTCCCAGCCGTGCACGAAGTAGAGGTCGATCGCCTCGACCTGCAGGCGCTTCAGGCTGGCGTCGACGCAGCGCGTGAGTGCGCGGCGCGAGGCGCCGGTGCTGCCGGCGGGCGGGCCGAAGCGGCCCTTCGTGGCGACGACGAGATCGTCCATGCCGCCGCGCTTCTTGCCCCAGCGGCCGATGATCTCCTCCGAACCACCACCGGCATAGACGTCGGCCGTGTCGATGAAGGTGCCGCCGTGGTCGACGAACATGTCGAGCTGGCGATGGGCCTCGGCCTCGTCGGTCTCGACGCCGAAGGTCATCGTGCCCAGCGCCATGCGCGAGACGATGGGGCCGCCCCGTCCGAGGGGAGCCGTGGGCATGGGTGCCGTGGCGTCCGATCGTTGCGTCATGATGGTTCTCCTCTTGCGGGTGGCCGGACCATCGGGGCGGAGGGCATCCCTGCACCACGAGCGGCGCCGCGATTCGCCCGTCGCCGCGTGCGCCCACCCTTGACCCGCCACCCAAGCTAGCGTCCTCTTCCCGGTATCTGAACGCGATGGTTTGAAGCGGGCTTTTCATGGGTGAAAAGCCCGCGCGAGGGCGGAGCGGAACGGAATGGCCGACGGGGACCCCGGCTGGAGCGACCTCCACCTCTTCCTGGCGGTGGCGCGCGCGGGCGGCCTCTCGCCGGCGGCGCGGCTGACCGGGACGAGCCCGGCGACGCTTGGCCGGCGGATGTACGCGCTCGAGCGCGCGCTCGGCCGCGAGCTGTTCGTGCGCCACGAGCGCGGCTACGAGCCCACCGCCGACGGGCGCGCGCTGATGGCGGACCTCGCCGACGTCGAGACGCGCATCCAGCGGCTGATCGCGCGCCCCGACCCGGGCGCGCGCCCGCTGGTGAAGGTCTCGGCCGGCACCTGGACGACGCGCGCGCTGCTCGCACGGCTCGACGAGATCACCGGGAACCCCGCCGACGTGCGGTTGCGCTTCATCGCGGCGGAGAACATCCTGCACATCTCGCGGCGCGAGGCGGTCATCGGCTTTCGCAACCGGCCTCCGGCGGAGGACGGGCTGGCGGGGCGGAAGCTGGCGCGCGTCGAGTTCGCGCCCTACGCCGCGCCGGGCGCGCCGGATCTCTGGATCAAGGTCGCCGCCGACACGCCTTCGGCCCGCTGGCTCGACCGCACGATCGGCGCGCATGCGCTCTGCGAGGTCGTCGCGCCGCGCAACAGCCTCGACCTCGCGCTGGCCGGCAAGGGCGTCGCCCTGCTGCCGACCTTCGTCGGCGACGAGGAGCCGGGGCTCGCGCGCGTCGGCGAGACCGTTCCCGAGCTCGCCCACGAGCAATGGCTCGTCACCCACCAGGACGACCGCCACCTCCCCGAGGTCCGCCGGACCATCGACCGGATGTGCGCCGTGCTCGCGCGGCGCGGAGGCTGACGGCGCGCAGGCGCCGCCACGGGTCTCACAGCTCCGGCTTGCCGGCGATCACCGTGAGCATGCGCCCGTCGCCGAGCATGCGCGCGCCGGCGCGACGGACGTCGTCGAGCGTCACCGCCGAGACCAGCGCGTTGCGGCGGGCGACGTAGTCGATGCCGAGATCGTTGAAGGCGATCTGCACGAGCTGGCTCGCGATCTTCGTCGAGGTGTCGAAGCCCAGCGGATAGGAGCCGGTGAGGTAGGCCTTCGCCTTCTCCAGCTCCTCGGCGGAGGGTCCCTCCTCACGCAGCCGGTCGATCTCGCCCGCGATCACGGACAGCGCCTCGGGCACGCGCTCGTTCTTGGTCGCGGTGAAGCCCCAAGTCATCGATGCCGCGCGGAAGGTCGCGAGCGAGGTGCCCACCGAGTAGGCGAGCCCGCGCTTCTCGCGCACTTCCTGGAAGAGGCGCGAGGTGAAGGCGCCGCCGCCGAGCACGTGGTTGAGCACGTAGGCCGGCACGAAGTCGGGGTCCGACCAGGGCAGGCCGTTCATCGCGAAGCGGATCACCGACTGAGGCACCTCGATCTCGACGACGTGGCGCGCGCCGACGTCCGCGATCGCGGTGGGCGCCACGGGGGCGAGGGTGGGCTCCGCGGGGAGCGCGCCGAAGGCGTGGTCGACCCGCCGCGCGACCTCGTCGGCGCCGATGGCGCCGACGACCGCCACCTTCAGGCGCGCCCGCGCGGCCTGCCCCCGATGGAGCGCGACGACGTCATCGCGGCCGATCGCGGGCAGGCTGTCGAGCGTGCCGGAGGTCGGCGTGCCGTAGGGATGGCCCGGGAAGGCCTCCGCGAAGAACCGGCGAGAGGCGACGGTGCCGGGGTCCTTCATCTGGTAGCGCAGGCCGGCCATCGACTGCGCGCGCACGCGCTCGACGTCCTCCTCGTCGAAGCGCGGCTCGAGCAGCGCCAGGCGCAGCAGGTCGAACGCCTCGTCGGCGTGGCGGGTCAGCGTCTTCAGCGAGCCGCCGAGCGAATCGGGACCGGCGTTGAACGACAGCTCGATCGCCCGGTCCGCCAGGCGCTCGTGGAAGGCCGCGGAGGGGTGGGGGCCCGCGCCCTCGTCGAGGAGGCGCGCGGTGGTCTGTGCGAGGCCGGCCTTGCCCTGCGGGTCCTGCGCGGCGCCACCCTCGAACAGGAACGAGACCGCGACGAGCGGGACGACGTGCGATTCGACGTGCCAGACCTCGATGCCGGCGGGCGTGATCACGCGCCCCACCTTCGCGGGAGGGGCGGTCACGGGCGTGACGGCGACGGACATGGATGATCCTTCCTCGGGTCTTCCCGAATGCGTGACGCCTCAGCCGGCCTTGCGGAGCTCGCCGGTGACGGAGCGGTGCGGGGCGAGCACGCGCGCGGCCGCGGCGACGAGGTCCTCGCGCGTCACGGCCTCGACGTCCGAGGGCCAGCGCTTCACGTCCTCGATCGTCTCGCCGATGGCGAGCGCCGCGCCGTAGATGCGCGCGAGCGACGTCTGGCTGTCGGCGGCGTAGACCGTCTCGGCGACGAGCCGCGTCTTGGCACGGGCGATCGCCGCCTCCTCCAGCGCCGCGTCGGGGATCGCGCGGATGGCGGCGTCGAGCGCCTCCTCCGCCACCTCGAGGCTCGTGCCGTGGGCGGGCACGAGGTAGAGGGCGAAGCGGGTGTCGTCGATGGCGGACGCCATGTACCAGGCGCCCGCGTTCACCGCGACGGCCTTGTCGAGTACCAGCGTGCGGTAGAGGTAGGAGGTGGGCCCGCCGCCGAGGAGCTCCGCCAGCACCTCCAGCGCCGCGCTCTCCCGCGCCGGCCCGGTGAGCGCGGAGGGGGCGAGGTAGAGCCGCTGGAGCGTGGGCTGCTCGACCCGTGGGTCGGCCACCGCCACGCGGCGCATCGCACGCGGCTCCGGCTCGCGCGGGCGCACCCGCACCGGCCGGGCGCCGCGGGGCGCGACCCGCCCGTAGGTGCCGTCGGCGAGGCGCAGCACCTCGTCCGGCACGACGTCGCCCGCCACCACCAGGATGGCGTTCTCCGGCGTGTAGAAGCGGCCGTAATAGTCGAGCGCGTGGCCGCGATCGAGCGCCTCGATCTCGTGCATCCAGCCGATGATCGGGATGCCGTAGGGATGGTGCACGAAGAGCGAGGCCGCCATCGCCTCGGAGAGCTGCGCGGCGGGATCGGTCTCGACGCGCATGCGCCGCTCCTCCAGCACCACGTCGCGCTCGGGTGCGACGACCTCGTCCGACAGGCGCAGGTTCGCCATCCGGTCGGCCTCGAAGCCCATCATCGTGCCCAGATGCTCCTTGGCGACGCGCTGGAAATAGGCCGTGTAGTCGTAGGAGGTGAAGGCGTTCTCCTGCCCGCCGAGCTCGGAGACCACCTTGGAGAACGCGCCGGCCGGGTGCTTCTCGGTGCCCTTGAACATCAGGTGCTCCAGGAAGTGGGCGATGCCGGAGACGCCGATCGGATCGTCGGCGGAGCCGTTGCGGTACCAGACCATGTGCGTCGCGACCGGAACGCGCCCGTCCGGCACGACGACGACGTCCATGCCGTTGTCGAGCGTGTAGGAATGGACCTGCGGGCCGTCGGCGGAGAAGTCGGGCCGGGCGCCGCCGGTGGCGTGGATGAGGCTCGGCGCGGCGGGCGTGCGGGGCATGGGCATCCTCTCGAGGGGTGCGTGAGACGGGCGTCTCGTGTGCAATATAGGGGGCGAGCCCGCCCACGAGAAGCCGGCCGGGCCGCCGCGTCGCCGATGCCGCGGCCGGCCGGCCGCGGTCCGCCAGCGCGCGATCACGGTCCCGGGAGCCGTATTTCCGCCCGCTTGATCGACATGCGCGCGACACCTACCTTCGCGCCATACGACGAGGTCGAGGGCGCACGGCGCCCTCCTATGGAAAGGGACACGTGATGGCGACGGTGAAGGTGACCGACCAGAGCTTCGAGGCGGACGTGCTGAAGTCCGGCGAGCCCGTGGTCGTGGATTTCTGGGCCGAGTGGTGCGGCCCCTGCCGCATGATCGGCCCGGCGCTCGAGGAGATCGCCGGCGAGATGGCCGGCAAGGTCAAGATCGCCAAGATCAACGTGGACGAGAACCCGGGAATCGCCGGCCAGCTCGGCATCCGCTCGATCCCCACGCTGATGATCTTCAAGGGCGGCGAGCTCGCCTCGCAGAAGGTCGGCGCCGCGCCCAAGGGCGATCTGCAGCGCTGGATCCAGTCGAACGTCTGATCGCGCCGGCGCTTGACGGCCCGCGCGGCCCTCGCGCATGACTGATCGCGGCCCGCCCGCCCGGGCGGGCCGCGATCGAGAGACCCCGGCCGCGCGATGCTCAAGACCCGCCTGATCCCCTGCCTCGACGTGAAGGACGGCCGCGTCGTCAAGGGCGTCCAGTTCGTCGACCTGCGCGACGCGGGCGACCCCGTCGAATGCGCCGTGGCCTACGACCGCGCCGGCGCCGACGAGCTGTGCTTCCTCGACATCACCGCGAGCCACGAGGACCGCGGCATCCTGCTCGACGTCGTCACCCGCACGGCCGAGGCCTGCTTCATGCCCCTGACCGTCGGCGGGGGCGTGCGGACGGTCGACGACATCCGCGCCCTGCTGCTGGCGGGCGCCGACAAGGTCTCGATCAACACCGCCGCCGTCGCCGACCGCGACTTCGTGCGCCGCGCCGCCGAGAAGTTCGGGGCGCAGTGCATCGTCGTCGCCATCGACGCCAAGCGCGTTTCCAGCGAGGGCGAGCCCGCGGCTTGGGAGATCTTCACCCATGGCGGACGCAAGGCGACCGGCCTCGACGCCGTCGCCTACGCCCGCGAGGTCGTCGCGTTCGGCGCCGGCGAGCTGCTGGTCACCTCGATGGACAAGGACGGCACGAAGTCCGGCTACGACGTCGCGCTCATGCGCGCCATCGCCGACGCCGTGAGCGTGCCCGTGATCGCGTCCGGCGGCGTCGGCAGCCTGGAGCACCTCGTCGCCGGCGTGCGAGAGGGGCACGCGAGCGCCGTTCTCGCCGCATCGATCTTCCATTTCGGCGAGCACACGATCGGCGAGGCCAAGCGCGCCATGGCCGATGCCGGGCTCGCCGTGCGGCTCGACGCGTGAGCCGGCCGATGCGGAGGCGCGCGCGATGACCGGCTTCACCCTCGACGACCTGGAACGCAACCTATCCGCGCGAGCTCAGGCCGCGCCGGAGGAGAGCTACACCGCCCGCCTCGTCGCCGACCCGCAACGTGCGGCCAAGAAGCTCGGGGAGGAGGCGGTGGAGGCCGTGATCGCCGGCGCGACCGGCGATCGCGCGGCGCTCGTCTCCGAGAGCGCCGACGTGCTCTACCATCTCATGGCGCTGCTCGCGGCCCGCGGCGTCCCGCTCGCCGAGGTGATGGCCGAGCTCAAGGCCCGTACCGGACGCTCGGGCCTCGCGGAGAAGGCGGCGCGGACGGCGGAGGGGGTGCGTGCCCCGCGGGAGGACACGTCAGCGCAGGGAGGCCGCCCGTGACGCCGACCGATCCGGCCCAACGCCAGACGCTCGCGGAAGCCGCGCGCGAGGGGACGATCTCCCCCTACCGGCGGTTCTCGCGGGACGAATGGGCGAGCCTGCGCGCCGACACGCCGCTCACCCTATCGGCGGAGGAGGTGGACCGCCTGCAGTCGCTCAACGACCCCATCTCGCTCGACGAGGTCATCGCGATCTACCTGCCGCTCTCGCGGCTGCTCTCGCTCTACGTCGCGGCGACTCAAGGGTTGTTCAAGGCGACGCAGCGCTTCCTTCTCGCCGAGAACGAGGTGAAGTCGCCCTACATCATCGGCGTCGCGGGCTCTGTGGCGGTGGGGAAGTCCACGACCGCGCGCGTGCTGGAGGCACTGCTGGCGCGCTGGCCCAACACGCCGAAGGTGACGCTCGTCACGACCGACGGCTTCCTCCTGCCCAATGCCGAATTGAATCGCCTCGGGCTGATGGAGCGCAAGGGCTTCCCGGAGAGCTACGACACGGCCGCCCTGCTGCGCTTCCTCAACGCCATCAAGTCCGGCGAGAGCACAGTGCGCGCGCCGCTCTACTCGCACCTCGTCTACGACGTCGTGCCCGGCCAGGAGGTGGTGATCGAGCGGCCCGACATCCTCATCGTCGAGGGCCTCAACGTGCTCCAGCCGGCGCGGCTGCCGAAGGACGGCACGGCGATCCCGTTCGTCTCGGACTTCTTCGACTTCTCGATCTATCTCGACGCCGACGAGGCGGACCTGCACCGCTGGTACGTCAACCGGTTCCTGCGGCTGCGCCATACCGCCTTCCGGGACCCGCGCTCGTTCTTCCGCCGCTACGCCGAGCTCGACGAGGCGAAGGCGATCGAGATCGCCGACGGTCTCTGGAACCGCATCAACCTGCCCAACCTGCGCGAGAACATCGTGCCCACCCGCCAGCGCGCGAGCCTGATCCTCAAGAAGGGCGCGAGCCACCGCATCGAGGAGGTGCAGCTGCGGCGGCTGTAGCTCCCTTCTCCCTGATGGAGAGGGGCCGGGGGTGTGGGGCGTGCAGGATCTGGTTTTCGGCCGATGCAACGCGCTGGCGACGCCCGCCGGCATCGACGCCGAGCCCTATCCCGAAGGCCCCACACCCCCCACCCCTCTCCACGAGGGAGAGGGGAGTTCCCGATCGCCCGTCGGCGGCGGCGCGGCTCGTCCTTCGATTGTTTCCCTCCGACGCGATCGCGAGACCGCCCATGCAGTCCGCCGACGGTCTCCCCTCTCCCTCGTGGAGAGGGGCCGGGGGTGTGGGGCGTGAAGGATCTTGTTCACGGCGGATGCAGCGCGCTCGCGACGCCCTCCGGCATCGACGCCGAGCCCTATCCCGAAGGCCCCCCGCCCCTCTCCACGAAGGCGAGTAGATCCACACATCTGCGGCACGTCACGGTGAACGACGGACCTCGCGACGCAGGATGCAGGCCTTCTCCTTCCCTGTAGAGGAAGGACAGGGTTCGCCGGCATCTCCCGACCACCTCCCCGGCACACGTCATCCAGAGCCGAGACCGGCGCAGGAGATGGGTGCATCGACGAGCCACGAGGGAGAGGGGAGCTCCCGATCGCCTCGGCGGCGCCTCAGGCGCTGGCGCTGGTCTTCTCGTCGCGCTCGGAGTGGATCAGCAGCGGGCCGGACTTGCCCTCGATCGTCTCGGGGCTGATCACCACCTGCTCGACCGAATCCATGCCCGGCAGGTCGTACATCGTGTCGAGCAGGATCGCCTCCAGGATCGAGCGCAGGCCGCGGGCGCCGGTCTTGCGCTCGATCGCCTTGCGGGCGACCAGCTTGAGCGCCTCGTCCTGGAAGGTGAGCGCCACGTTCTCCATGTCGAAGAGGCGGGCGTACTGCTTGACGAGGGCGTTCTTCGGCTCGCGCAGGATCTGGACGAGCGCCTCCTCGTCGAGATCCTCGAGCGTGGCCAGAACCGGGAGGCGGCCGACGAACTCGGGAATGAGGCCGAACTTGAGCAGGTCCTCCGGCTCCACCTCCCGGAACACCTCGCCGGTGCGCCGGTCGTCGGGCGCCGAGACCTTGGCGCCGAAGCCGATGGAGGAGCCCTTGCCGCGCTGGGAGATGATCTTCTCCAGCCCGGCGAAGGCGCCGCCGCAGATGAACAGGATGTTCGTCGTGTCGACCTGCAGGAACTCCTGCTGGGGATGCTTGCGTCCGCCCTGCGGCGGCACGGAGGCGACCGTGCCCTCCATGATCTTGAGCAGCGCCTGCTGGACGCCCTCGCCCGACACGTCGCGGGTGATCGACGGATTGTCGGACTTGCGGGAGATCTTGTCGATCTCGTCGATGTAGACGATGCCGCGCTGGGCGCGTTCGACGTTGTAGTCGGACGCCTGAAGCAGCTTGAGGATGATGTTCTCGACGTCCTCGCCGACGTAGCCGGCCTCGGTGAGCGTGGTCGCGTCCGCCATCGTGAAGGGCACGTCGAGGATGCGCGCGAGCGTCTGCGCCAGCAGCGTCTTGCCCGAGCCGGTCGGGCCGATGAGCAGGATGTTGGACTTGTTCAGCTCGACGTCCGAGTGCTTAGAGGCATGGGCGAGCCGCTTGTAGTGGTTGTGCACCGCGACGGAGAGGACCTTCTTGGCGTGGTTCTGCCCGATCACGTAGTCGTCCAGGACCGCGCGAATCTCCTTGGGCGTCGGCACGCCGTCGCGGGACTTCACCAGCGACGTCTTCGACTCCTCGCGGATGATGTCCATGCACAGCTCGACGCACTCGTCGCAGATGAACACCGTGGGTCCGGCGATGAGCTTGCGCACCTCGTGCTGGCTCTTGCCGCAGAAGGAGCAGTACAGCGTGCTCTTCGAATCGTTGCCGCCGGTCTTGCTCATGTCCGATCTCCAATCCGAGCCCGCGCCGCCGCAGCGCGGGCCGTTTTCATACATATAGGCGGTGGGCTAACAAACGGTAGCCCCGTTGCCGGACCGGCCCGGGCGGTCTCGCGGGCCGGCCTCCGCCAGGGTCTCACGACGCTCTCGATCGGCGGTACCGGCACCATGCAAACACGCGCGCGCGCCGCGATCAATAGGCCGGCGGGCGCGTGCGACATCGATCGCACACGCCCGCCGGTAGAGAGGTGCCGTACGGATCAGGCCGGGGCCTGCTCGGGGCGCTGGCTCAGCACCTCGTCGATGAGGCCGAACTCCTTGGCCGCGTCGGCGGTCATGAAGTAGTCGCGCTCCAGCGCGTTCTCGATGGCGGCGAGATCCTTGCCCGTGTGCTTCACGTAGATCTCGTTCAGGCGCCGCTTGAGCGCCTCGATCTCGCGGGCATGGATGAGGATGTCCGTCGCCTGGCCCTGGAAGCCGCCGGAGGGCTGGTGGACCATGATTCGCGCGTTGGGCAGCGCGAAGCGATGGCCGGTCGCGCCGGCGCAGAGCAGCAGCGAGCCCATCGACGCCGCCTGGCCGACGCACAGCGTCGACACCGGATTGCGGATGAACTGCATCGTGTCGTAGATCGACAGGCCCGAGGTCACCACGCCGCCCGGCGAGTTGATGTAGAAGGAGATCTCCTTCTTCGGGTTCTCGGCCTCGAGATAGAGGAGCTGCGCGACGATCAGCGACGCGGAATAGTCCTCGACGGGGCCGGTCATGAAGATGATGTTCTCGCGCAGGAGGCGCGAGTAGATGTCGAAGGCGCGCTCTCCGCGGCTCGACTGCTCGACCACCATGGGCACGAGCGTGCTGTTGTAGACCTCGAGCGGATCTCTCATCGTCTCACGGCTCCCGGTGAAGCGGGCCGCGCCCTTTCCGGGCGCGGCCTCGTCGGTTCTGTCGAAGGTGGGAGGGTGGCGCCCCGGGATCAAGCCTCTTCGGTCTTGCTCGCGGCCTCGGCCTCGCCCGCCGATTCGCCCTCGTCGTCGTCGGCGAAGAGCTGCTCGCGGGTGACCGTCTCCTCGGCGACCGTCACCTGGCCGAGGATGTGGTCGACGACCTTCTCCTCGAACAGCGGCGCGCGGATCTCGGCGAGCGCCTGGGGGTTCTTCTGGTAGAACTCCCACACCTGCCGCTCCTGGCCGGGATACTGCCGGGCGCGGGCGACGAGGCCCTGCGTCACCTCGTCGTCGGTGACCTTGATCTCGTTGGTCTCGCCGATCTGGGCGAGCACCAGCCCGAGCCGAACGCGCCGCTCGGCGATCGTGCGGTACTCGGCCTTGGCCTCCTCCTCCGTCGTCTTCTCGTCGGCGAAGGTGCGGCCCGAGCGCTGCATGTCGGTCATCACCTGCTGCCAGACGCTCTGGAATTCCTGCTCGACGAGCGTCGGCGGCAGATCGAACGAGTACTTCTCGTCCAGCCGGTCGAGCAGCTCCTTCTTGACCTTGGCGCGCGAGCGCTGGTCGTAGTCCTTCTGGACCGCCTCGCGCAGCGCGTCCTTGAGCGCGTCGAGGCTGTCCATGCCGAAGCCCTTGGCGAACTCGTCGTCGAAGCTCACCTCGCCCGGCGCCTGGACCTCGGTCACCTTGGTGGCGAAGGAGGCCTCCTTGCCCGCGAGGTGTGCGGCCGGATAGGCCTCGGGGAAGGTCACGACGATGGTGCGCTCCTCGCCGGCCTTCGCGCCGACGAGCTGGTCCTCGAATCCGGGGATGAAGGTGTTCGAGCCGATCTCGACCGTGACGCCGTCACCCTTGCCGCCCTCGAACTCCTCGCCGTCGATCGAGCCGACGAAATCGACCACGACGCGGTCGCCGGTCGCGGCTGCCTCGCCCTCGGCCTTGGCCGAGAACGGCTTCTGCTGGGCGGCCATGCGCCCGAGCGCGTCGTCCACCTCCGCGTCCGAGACCGCGGCGACGGGCTTCGTCACCGACACGTCCGAGAGGTCGACGAGCTCGAAGGTGGGCAGCACCTCGAGCGCGACCTTGAAGGCGAGATCGGCCTTGGCGTCGAGCGCCTTCTCCATCTCGTCCTTGTCCTCGGGGAAGTCGTAGCGCGGCTGGTTGGCCAGCTTCAGCGCGTTCTCGTCGACGATCTTGCGCTCGGCCTCGGCCACCGCGTTCTGCACGACCTCGGCCATGACCGACCGGCCGTAGAGCCGGCGCAGGTGCGCGACCGGCACCTTGCCCGGCCGGAAGCCGTTGATCTTCACGCGGTCCTTCAGGGTGGCGAGCTCGTCGCCGAGCCGCTTCTCGAGCTCGGAGGCCGGCAGGACCACCTGGAATTCCCGCTTCAACCCGTCCGACAGCGTCTCCGTCACCTGCATCGCGTCTATCCGTTCTCGATCCTCGAATTGAGATTCGGCCGCCGAACGATCCCGCCGATCGGCACACGGCACGGGCCGCGCCGCCCCATCGACCGGAAAGCTCCGGAAACCCCGATCCGGCGGCTTGGTGCGGGCGGAGGGACTCGAACCCCCACGACTTTCGCCACCGGAACCTAAATCCGGCGCGTCTACCAATTCCGCCACGCCCGCGCCGCGGGGCGAGCTCGATCAGGAGCCGCCACCCCGCACCGGTTGGCGGCTCTATATCACGCCCGCTCGCCCGCGCACCAAAAAAATCGGGGGACGGCGCCCGCCGGGCCTCGGACGTCGGCGCTCGCGATCCCGGCCGCCGGTCAGGCGTCCTTGAGGAGCGCCCAGATCACCCCCGCGACGAAGATCCCGCCCACGGCGAGCGTCGTCACCGCCTCGGACGGGTTCGCGTTGGCGAGCCACCAGCCGCCGCCGCCGGCGGCGCCGATCATCAGGACGTGTCTCATTTCGGCACGATCCTCCGCGTGCGACCGACCTTCGGCCGCCTGGAGCGGTCGCCCGCGCAAGCCGCGTGCCGCGATGCTAGGGCAGTCGCGTCAGGCTCGCACGCACCGCGAGCCCCGCCGCGCGGCCGGTCTCGAAGGCGCCGTGCGCGGTCGAGAAGTCCCGCGCCGAGGTCGCCTCTCCGGCGAAGTGGAGGCGCCCGTCGACGGGGGTCGCCAGCGCGCCGCGATCGCCCGCGTGGCCGGGCAGCGCGCAGGAATAGGAGCCGTGCACGAAGGGCTCGGCGAGCCAGTCGCTTTCCGCCAGCGGCCGGATCGTGCGACGCACGCCGGCGCCGAGCAGGCCGGCGAGCTCGTCGAGCGCGAAGGCCGCGAGCGCGCCCTCCCCCGCGCGGGAGAGGTCGCGGGCGAGGCGCCCGCCGACGAAGACCTCGATCAGCGGCAGGCCGAGAGGGCGCAGCAGGTAGGAGCCGGTGCGCGCGTCGTCGAGCCGGCCGAAGACGTGACCGTTCGGCGCGAAGGCCTCCGGCTCGTCGAGCGCGAGGTAGAGCTTGTCGGCGAGCCCGAGCGGGAGGCCCGCCGCCGCGACCTCCTTCTCCGGCAGCGGCGGGTCGAAGCGGATGCCGCGCCGCGCCAGCACGGCGGTCGACACCGTGACGATCACCGCCCGCGCCGAGATCGCGCCCCTGCCCGTCTCGAGCCGGATGCGCCGGCCGCCGTGGTCGATGCGCGTCACCGGGCAGTCGAGCACGACGGGCGCGCTCGCGCCGAAGGCCGCGATCAGCGCGCCGTAGCCCTCGCGCACCCGCCAGTTCTCGCCGGTGTCCGCCTCGGAGTAGGCGGCGTAGTCGAAGGTCGAGACGCCGGCGAGCTCGACGCCGCTGACCCAGGTCGAGATCGCGTCGAAGAGCGGGTCGAAGCGCCCGCCCGGCAGGAAGGCGCTCGCCGGCAGGTCGACGCGCCTGCGGGCGCCCTCGCGCAGGGCGGCGTCGAAGGCCTGCCAGGCGGCGTCGAACGCGGCCTGGTCGGCTTCGTCGAAGCCCTCCCCCTCCGTCTGCTCGCCCCAGCGCGGCGGCGTGCGGTCGACGGTGAAGCCGAGCTCGCCGGCGATGCGGGTGAAGGGGTTGCGATCCGCCGAATGCAGCCAGCCGCAGCCGAGGTCGAGCGGACGACCCTCGCGCACGAGCGTGCGCGCCCGCCCGCCGACGCGCGGGCCGGCCTCGAGCACGAGCGTCTCCAACGGTGCGCCCGCGAGCGCGTCCGCCGCCGCGAGGCCCGCGGCCCCGGCTCCGACGACGGCGACGTCGACCTCCCGCATCCCGCCTCCCTCCGGGCCGTCGCCCGCCCGTCGACATCCGTCCTGAAGTAGCAGCGCCGGGCGCGCCGGCAAAGCGTCCGGCGCGCATGGCCGCGAAACCGTCGCGCCTCGTGCCGCGTTGATGCCGCGGCAGGAGGAGCGGTCGGCACGCGGCGTGCGCCGGCCGCTTTCTTGCCTCCGGGGGCGAGATTTCCGATAACCCGGAGGAGGTCACGTTCGCACCGCCGGACGCCCGGCGGCGGACGGCGAACCGGCACGCCCAGGGGGACCGTCGCTTGCGCACCATGATCCGCTATGGCGGTATCGCCGTCCTGATCGCGGCGCTCGTCATCGTCACCCTGCTGCCCGTCGCCACCTCCTTCGTCGAGAGCTGGTCGCGGCGCGACGTCGACCTGCGCTCGCAGCTCGTCTTCAACGCCGCGCGCGCGCAGATCGAGGACGCCTGGGCCCGCGGCGACGCCGCCGCGCTCGAGGCGCTGTTCGGCCGCATCGCCACCGACGCGCGCATCGCCGCGATCGGCCTGTGCGAGGGCGGCGCGCTGACGCTCGCGACGGGCGGCATGCCGGCGGGCTTCGGCTGCGACGCCGCGCCGGCGGACGGTGCCGCCGGGCCGCGCCCGGTCACGCTGAACGGCGAGACGGCGCTCGTCACCGCCCATCTCCTGTCGGCGCCGGGAGAGGGCGACGCGCGGCTCGTCGTGCTGCACGACCTCGCCTTCATCGAGGAGCGCGCCGGCGAGACGCGCATGGCGCTCATCCTGGCCCTCGTCGGCGTCGGCTTCGGCGGGGCGGCGCTGGCGTCGGCCTTGTCCATCATCGTGCTCTCGCGCTGGCGCCACTCGGTGCGTCAGGCGATCGAGGACGTGCGCGAAGGACGCACCGAGGACGACGCGCCCTCCGACACGCAGATCGGCGAGGAGATCAAGAGCGCGCTCGGCGAGCTGGAGCTGGCGCGCCGCCAGATCGACACCGTCCACACGATCTGGAACCCGGACACGCTCCAGGTCGCGCTCGCGAACGAGCTGCCCGGCTCGGAGGTGATCGTGGTCTCGAACCGCGAGCCCTACATCCACAACCGCAAGGACGACGGCACGATCCAGGTCCAGCGGCCGGCCTCGGGCCTCGTCTCGGCGCTCGAGCCCGTCACCCGCGCCTGCGGCGGCACCTGGATCGCCCACGGCTCCGGCTCGGCCGACCGCGAGGCGGTGGACGAGCACGATCGTGTCGGCGTGCCGCCGTCGAAGCCGAGCTACACGCTGCGCCGGCTCTGGCTCTCCGAGGAGGAGCAGGACGGCTACTATTACGGCTTCGCCAACGAGGGCCTCTGGCCGCTGTGCCACATCGCCTTCGTGCGGCCGATCTTCCGCGAGAGCGACTGGCGTTTCTACCGCTCGGTGAACGAGCGCTTCGCCGAGGCGGTGGTGGCCGAGGCGAGACGCCCCGATCCGATCGTGCTCATCCAGGACTACCACCTGGCGCTCGCCCCGCGGATGATCCGCGACCGGCTGCCGAACGCGACCATCATCACCTTCTGGCACATCCCCTGGCCCAATTCGGAGACGTTCGGGATCTGCCCCTGGCGGGAGGAGATCGTGGACGGGATGCTCGGCTCGTCGATCCTGGGCTTCCACACCCAGTTCCACTGCAACAACTTCCTCGACACGGTCGACCGCTTCATGGAGAGCCGCATCGACCGCGAGAGCGACTCGATCTCGCTCGCCGGGCACGAGACCTTCGTGCGCCCCTACCCGATCTCGATCGACTGGCCGCCGGCGGCGCTCGAGGGGCAGCCGCCCGTGCCGGAGACCCGCGCCACCGTGCGCGAGCGGCTGGGCCTCGCCCCCGACATCAAGCTCGGGGTCGGCATCGAGCGCTTCGACTACACCAAGGGCATCCTGGATCGCATGCGCGGCGTCGACGCCTTCCTGGAGGCCTTTCCGGACTGGAAGGGGCGCTTCTGCTTCGCCCAGGTCGCGGCGCCCACCCGCGCGAAGCTCGCGAGCTACCGCAACCTCCAGGCCGAGGCGGAGGAGCTCGCCGCGCAGATCAACGCCCGCCACGGCGTCGACGGCTGGGAGCCGATCAAGCTCTTGGCGCGCCACCACGAGCCCGACGAGGTGTTCGAGCTGTTCCGGGCGTCGGACCTCTGCATCGTCTCCTCGCTGCACGACGGCATGAACCTCGTCGCCAAGGAGTTCGTCGCGGCGCGCGACGACGAGCAGGGCGTGCTGGTGCTCTCCGCCTTCGCCGGCGCCTCCCGCGAGCTCTCCGAGGCGCTGATCGTCAATCCCTACGACGCCGACGAGATGGGCCGGGTGATCCACCGGGCGCTGACGATGGACGCGGCCGAGCAGCGCGAGCGCATGAAGGTGATGCGCGAGCAGGTGGAGGCGCGCAACGTCTACCGCTGGGCGGGGCAGATGCTGCTCGGCGCCGCGCGCCTGCGCAAGAAGGAGCGGATCATGCGCCTCATCGAGGCCAAGGAGCGCCGCAACGGACGCCCGAACGAGCGCAGGAGGAAGCCCGCCGCATGACCGACCCCGACCGCCACGCCCTCTTCCTCGACTTCGACGGCACCCTCGTCGAGATCGTCGACCGTCCCGACGCCGTCGCGGTGGCGCCGGACGTGCCCTTCACGCTGGAGCGGCTGGCGAGGACGCTCGGCGGCGCGCTCGCCATCGTCTCGGGCCGGCCGATCGCCTTCCTCGACGCGAAGCTCGCGCCCTTCGAGGGCGACGCGGCGGGCCTGCACGGGGTCGAGCGGCGGCTCGCCGGCGTGCTGCATCCCTGCCGCCCCGAGGAGCATCCGGAGCTGCGCCGCGGCATCGCCCAGTTGCACGCGGCGCTCGACCCCGTCGCGAACATCGTCGTCGAGGACAAGGGCTGCTCGGTCGCCGTGCACTGGCGGATGGCCCCCGCCGAGGAGGGCCGCGCCAAGGGGCTCGTCGAGGACCTCGCGGCGCGGCTGGGGGCGGACTACCGCATCCAGCACGGCAAGATGGTCTGCGAGATCCTCCCCGCGGTCTCGGGCAAGGGGCCGGTCATCGCGCGCTTCATGGAGGAGGCGCCCTATGCCGGGCGCAAGCCGGTCTTCATCGGCGACGACCTCACAGACGAGAACGGCTTCGCCACGGTGAACCGGCTGGGCGGCGTCGCCGTGCGCATCGGCGACGGCGATACCTGCGCCCGCCACCGCCTGCCGTCGGTCCCCGCGCTCTACGCCACGCTCGCCCGCTGGGCGGACGCCGGCGGCCTCGACTTCAGCGACGTGCCGGAGGCGTGATCCCGGGGGTCGTCATCCCGGATGCCGAAGGCAGTCCGGGACCCAGAGCCACAGGTCCTCGAAGAGCGGCGTGCCGACGCCGCGGCGTGAGACGCCTCCGGCAGCGTTCGTGGACGCGCGCGCTCCCGCTCCCGCGCACGCTGAGAGAACCACCTGTGGATCTGGCCCCCGGACCCGCTTCGCGATCCGGGGTGACAAGGCAGCAGGTCACCGGCGCTCGAACACGAGGTTCGTGATCTCGGTGCGGGTGCCGTCGATCACGTCGGTGACGCGCAGGGTGAAGCGGTCGGAGCCCTCGGGGTTCTCGATCGTCATCTCCTGGCGCCCGCCGCCGACACCCTCGGGGAAGCGCACGGCGAGCACGATCCGGTCGCCATCGAGCCTGCCGGACAGCTGGGCCGGGCCGACCCGCGAGCCGGTGTAGACGCCGCGGTAGGTGCCGCTGCCGTCGACGGCGAGGTCCGCCCCGATGGCGCGCGTGAAGATCAGCATCGCCCGGCAGCTGCCGTCGAGCGCGAGGCGCGTCTCGTCCGCGGCGCCGTCCACCCGGCAGGTGACCCGGCGCGGGGACGGATCGCTGTCACGCTTGACGGTGCCCGCGCCCACCCAGGTTCCCTCGAAGCGCTGGTTGAAGGCCGGACCGGCCTCGGCGGGCCCGGCGAGGGGAAGGGTCGCCAGGGTGGCGACAGCGGTACTCGCGAAGAGCCCCGCGAGCCAGAGCGTTGAGCCGCGCATGCGTCGTCCTTTCCGTTCGGCACCCCACCCCGCGGGCGCGAACGCCGCGCGAGGCGAAAGGTGCCGGTGCATCCGCCACGAAGCTCGCCCGAACGCGCGGCGGATGCAACGACGCCGTCGCGCCGCGAGTCGCTGCGCGGGCCGCGCCGGCTGCAGGCGCAAAAAGAAGAAGGGCCGCTCGCGCGGCCCCCCATCGATCCCGGACGAGACGGAATGCGCGGATCTACTCCGCGGCCTCCGCATCCCCGGCGCCGGGCTCAGGCGCCTTGCGGCGCGTGCGGCGGCGGGGCTTCTCGTCCGCTTTCGCGGCGTCCTCGACCTCGCTCGCGATGGGCGCCGCGGCCTTGCGGGTACGCTTCGGGGCCGGCGCCTCGTCGGCGACGGGCGCCGCGGGCGGGGTCGACGGACGCGTCACGAAGGCGGGCAGGCTCTGCGCGGCGCTCTCGTCCTCGGCCTCCGGGCGGCGACGCTCGCGGCGAGGACGCTCACGGCGCCCCTCGTCGCGGGCCTCGTCCCGCGGCGCCTCGCCGGCATCCTGGCCGAAGGTCTCCTGGCGCGGCTCGTGAGCGCGCGGCTCCTGGCCGCGGAAGTCCTGCTGACGCCCCTCCTGGGAACGCCCCTCCTGGGAACGTCCCTCCTGGCCGCGGAAGCCCTGGTTGCGGAAGTCCTGGTTGCGGAAGTCCTGGCGACCTTCCTGGCCGCGGCCCTCCTGCGGCGCTCGCCCGTCCTGGGGACGGCGGTCGCGCGGCTGGAAGCGCTCGCGGCGATCGTCGCGGCGCTCCTGGCGCGGGCCACGGTCGTCGCGCGCAGCCCGATCATCGCGGGGGCCACGATCATCGCGGGGGCCACGATCATCGCGCGGAACTCGGTCGTCGCGGTTCGGGCCACGGCCGAAGCTCGGCTGCGGCTGCTGTGCGGGGTCGAGGTCCTCGAGGCGCTCGCCGCCGCGGTAGTCGCCGTCGTCGTCGCCCTCGTCGCCGTCGTCGTCGTAGCCGCGCTGCGGGAAGCCGTACTGCTGGCGCAGCTGCTCCTGAGCGGCGGCGATGATGCGGTAGTAGTGCTCGGCGTGCTGGAAGTAGTTCTCCGCCATCACCGGGTCGCCGCTCGCCAGCGCATCGCGGGCGAGCTGGCTGTACTTGTCGGCGACGGTCTGGGCGGTGCCACGGACCTTCACGTCGGGGCCGTTGGACTCGTAGCTGCGCGTGAGCGGGTTGGGGCCCTTGTTGCGGCTACGGCCCCGCATGCGCCTGTTCTGGTTCGGTCTCATGGATGTGCTTCGACCCTTGCCTGGCCTCTCGTCGTCGACGCGAGCGCGATGCGCGCGGACGAGGATCAGCCGTCGTCGGCGCGCGCCTCCGTCATCTTCCTGGTCGACCCGCCGGCTCTCGCCGCGCGTCGTCCTCGATGTCGGGTTCGGTGACCGCTGGACCGTCTGGCGCCCCGTCCTGGCGGTGATCGTGTCGCCCCTTCGCCGCCTGTTCGATGTCGCCCGTCCGAGGGACCGGCGAATCCAGCGCTCTGGGATCTGCTCGATTGCGGTCGCACCCTAGACGCTTCGGTGCGCGCCGCCAAGCGTTATTTGGGCCGCCACGGCGCGAATGCAAGCGAAAAAGCGCAACGCCGCCGGCCGTTCAGCGACCGAAGGCGACGACGCGGGCGATGCCGGCGAGGTCCCGGGCGAGCCGCAGGAACACGAGCCCGTGCGTCTCCCCGAGCCGCGCCACCGGCTCCGCCTGCCCGATCCCGACCTCCACGGCGAGAACGCCCCCGGGCGCCAGCATGTCGCGCCCGCGCGCGAGGATGGCGCGATAGGCGTCGAGCCCGTCGGCCCCGCCGTCGAGGGCGCGGAGCGGATCGTGGGCGCGCACCTCACGCGCGAGCCCCGGGATGTCGGCAGCGGGGATGTAGGGCGGGTTCGACACGACGAGGTCGAAGCCCGGCCTCTGCGCCAGCCCCCGCGCCCAGTCCCCCACCACGAACGCCGCGCGGTCCCCGACGCCGTTCGCGCACGCGTTCTCCCGCGCGGTTCGGCAGGCCTCCTCCGAGCGATCGAGGCCGATGCCGAAGGCGTCCCGACGCTCGGCGAGGAGCGCGACGAGGATGCAGCCCGAGCCCGTCCCGAGGTCGAGAATCCGCGGTGCCGGTCCCGGCGCGAGCGCGAGCGCGGTCTCCACGAGCGTCTCCGTGTCGGGCCGCGGCACCAGCGTCTGGGGCGCGAGCCGAAAGCGCAGGCCCCAGAATTCCGCCTCGCCGAGGATGCGCCAGACCGGCTCGCGCGCGAGCCGCCGCGCGGCGAAGTCGGCGAGGCGGGCGGTGGCGTCCGCGCCGAGCGGGCGCTCGAGATCGGCCAGCAGCGCGCCCGGGCGCACGCCGGCGGCCTCCGCGACGAGGATGCGCGCGTCGAGCGCCGGCTCGTCGAGCCCCGCGCGCGCGAAGGCGCCCCGCACGGCCGCGAGCGCCGCGCCGCACGTGCCGGCCGGATCGAGAAGGACGGGCTGCGGACCCGGGAACCTCGTCACGCCTCCTGCTCCGCGAGCAGCGCCGCCCGGTGCTCGGCGACGAGCGCGTCGACGATCTCGTCGAGGGCCTCGCCCGCGAGCACCGCATCGAGCTTGTAGAGGGTGAGCCCGATGCGATGGTCGGTGACGCGCCCCTGGGGGAAGTTGTAGGTGCGGATGCGCTCCGAGCGGTCCCCCGAGCCGACCTGCGCCTTCCGATCGGCGGCGCGGGCCGCGTCGGCGCGGGTGCGCTCGAGGTCGTAGAGCCTGGCGCGCAGGAGCTGGAGGGCGCGGGCCTTGTTCTTGTGCTGTGAGCGCTCCTCCTGGACCACCACGGCGATGCCGCTCGGCAGGTGGGTGATTCGCACCGCCGATTCGGTCTTGTTGACGTGCTGCCCGCCGGCGCCGCCCGAGCGCATCGTGTCGATGCGCAGGTCGCCCTCGTCCAGCGCGAGATCGACGTCGGCGGCTTCCGGCAGGACGGCGACCGTCGCCGCGGAGGTGTGGATGCGCCCGCCACCCTCCGTCTCCGGCACGCGCTGGACGCGGTGCACGCCGCTCTCGAACTTGAGCCGCGCGAACACGCCGCGCCCGACGATCTCGGCGACGACCTCCTTGAAGCCGCCCATCGCGCCCTCGCTCGCGGAGATCGCCGAGACGCGCCAGCCGTGGATCTCGGCGTAGCGGGAATACATCCGGAAGAGATCGCCCGCGAACAAGGCCGCCTCGTCTCCGCCGGTGCCGGCGCGGACCTCGAGGATGGCGCTGCCCTCGTCGGCGGCGTCCCTGGGCAGCAGCATCAGCTGGAGCGCGCGCGCCGCCTCCTCGGCCGCGGCCTGCGCCTCCTCGCGCTCCTCACGGGCGAGGGTGCGCATCTCGGCGTCCGTCGCGGGGTCGGCGATCAGCGCCTCGATGCCCGCGAGGTTCTCCTGCGCCGCGCGCCAGGCGCGGATCGCCGCCACCACGTCGTCGAGCTCGGAGAGCTCGCGCGAGAGCGCCACGACGGTCTCCGAATCGGGACCGGCGGCGAGCATGTCGGTGATGACGGCGTGGCGCTGGACGATGGCGTCGAGGCGCTCGGTCGGGGGCGAGAGCGTCATGTCAGACCGGGATATGGCGCGCCTCCGCGAAGGCCGAAAGGGTCGCGCGCAGCGACGCGTCGCCGTCGGCGCGGGCGAGCTCGCGCGCCAGGACCTCGGCGAGCGCCCCGGCCTCGGCGGCGATCAGCGCCGCCTTCACAGGCCCCACCGCCGCGGGCGACATCGACAGCGTGCGATAGCCGAGCCCGACGAGGGCGAGCGCCTCGAGCGGCCGGCTCGCCACCTCGCCGCAGACGGAGACGCGGCAGGCCGTTCCCTTCGCCGCCTCGACGATGGTGCGGAACGCGCGCAGGGCGTTGACCGAGAGCGCGTCGTATCGGCTCGCCACCTGGCGGTTCTCGCGGTCCGCCGCGAAGAGGAACTGGAGGAGGTCGTTGGATCCCACCGAGACGAAGTCCGCGCGACGGCAGATCTCGTCGAGCTGGAAGAGAAGCGAGGGCACCTCGATCATGACGCCGACCTCGATTCGCGTCGGCAGCGGGTGGCCGTGGCGGGTGAGATGGGCGGTCTCGCGGTCGACGATGGCGCGCCCGCGCACGAACTCGTCCACCGTCGCGACCATCGGGAACATGATCGCGCACGGCCGGCCCGCGCTCGCCTTGAGCAACGCGCGGATCTGGCTGCGCAGGAGCCCCGGCCGGTCGAGCCCGATGCGGATCGCCCGCCAGCCGAGCGCCGGGTTCTCCTCCTCGATCTGCGACATGTAGGGCAGGATCTTGTCGCCCCCGATGTCGAGCGTGCGGAAGACGACGGGCGTCGCGGGCCCGATCTGCTCGAGCACCGCCTGGTAGAGCTTCTGCTGCTCGGCCGTCGAGGGCATGCGCTCGGCGACCATGAACTGGATCTCGGTGCGGAACAGCCCGATGCCCGCCGCGCCCGTCTCCTCGAGATGCGGCAGGTCGACGAGGAGCCCGGCGTTGAGCTGGAGCTCGATGGCCGCGCCGTCCTTCGTCACGCTCGGCACGTCGCGCAGCGCCCGGTACTGCTCCTGGCGCTTGGCGCGCAGCCGCGCCTTCTCGGCGTACGCCGCCTCGATGTCCGGGCGCGGGCGCACCTGGATCTCGCCCGCCACGCCGTCGACGATGATCGCGTCGCCGGGCTCGACCAGCGAGGTGACGTTCTCGACCTCGCCCACGGCGGGGAGCCCGAGCGCGCGGGCGACGATGGCGACGTGGCTCGTCGGCCCCCCCTCCTCGAGCACCACGCCGCGCAGGTTGGCGCGCTGGTAGTCGAGCAGCGCGGCCGGCCCCATCGAGCGCGCGACGAGGATCGCGTTGTCCGGCAGCGCCTCGGCGGCGGCGACGAAGTCGCGCCCGACGAGCTGGTGGAGCAGGCGGTTGGCGAGGTCGTCGAGGTCGTGCAGGCGCTCGCGCAGGTAAGGGTCGGTCTGGCGCAGGAGCCGCGCGCGGGTGTCGGACTGCACGCGCTCCACCGCCGCCTCGGCGGTGAGGCCGGTGAGCACCACCTCGCGCATGCGCCTGAGCCAACCCTGGTCGTGGGCGAACATCCGCACGGTCTCGAGCACCTCGCGGTGCTCTCCGCCGTCTCCGACGTCGCCGCGCTCGATCAGCTTGTCGATCGAGACGCGCACCGCCTTGATCGCGGTCTCGAGCCGCGCGACCTCGGCCTCCGGGCTCTCGGCGATGAGGTTCTTCACGACGACGCGGGGCTCGTGCAGCACCACGTGACCGAGCCCGACGCCGTCGGCCAGCGACACGCCCTGGAGGTAGAGCGGCCGGCGCACGGCGATGTCGGCGCCCGGCTGGACCAGCGCCTGGAGCTCGCCGGAGGCGACCATCTCGGCGAGCACCATCGCGGTGGTCTGGAGCGCCTCGACCTCCTCCTCGGTATAGGTGCGCATCGTGCGGTTCTGCACGACGAGCACGCCGAGCGTGTTGCCCGCGCGCAGCACCGGCACGCCGAGGAAGCCGTGGTAGATCTCCTCGCCCGTCTCCGGCTTGTAGGAGAAGGACGGGTGCGTCTGCGCGTCCGAGAGCGCGAGCGGCTGCGCCTCGCGGGCGATGAGGCCCACCAGGCCCTCGTCGGCGCGCATGGTCGTGTGGTGGACGGCCTCGCGCTTGAGGCCCTCGGTGGCGTAGAGCTCGAGGGTCTGGTCGGCGCGCAGGACATAGACCGAGCAGACCTCGGCCACCATGTTGGCCGCGATCAGCACCACGATCCTGTCGAGCCGGTCCTGCGTCGAGATCGGCTCCGCCATGATCTCGCGGAGCCTGCGGAGCAGAACGCGCGGACCGCCGGGATGGGCTCTCGTCGGCAGGGCCGGGTCTCCTTCACGCCGCGTCTTCGTCACGCCGGGGCTCTCGCGCCCGGCGCCGGTGTCGGGCGCGCGGGTCGGCGCACGCCGCTCGTCGTCCCGCGGCCGGCTCAGGCCGCGTCCAACCCGTATAGCGAGTGGAGCGTGCGCACGGCAAGCTCGGTATAGGCCGCGTCGATCAGCATCGAGAACTTGATCTCGGAGGTGGTGATGGCGCGGATGTTGACGCCCTTCTCGGCCAAGGCCTTGAAGGCCTTCGCGGCGACGCCGGCATGGCTGCGCATGCCCACCCCGATGGCCGAGACCTTGACCACGTCGGTGGCACCCTCGAGCTTCTCGTACCCGATCTTCGGTTGCAGCTCCTCGAGCAGCGTCCGCGCGCGGGCATAGTCGCTCGCCGGCACCGTGAAGGTGATGTCCGTCGTCGCCGAATCGCGGGAGACCACCTGGATGATCATGTCGACGTTGATCGCGGCGTCGGCCAGCGGCACGAAGATCGAGGCCGCGACGCCCGGCGTGTCCGCCACCCGCCGCAGCGTGATCTGGGCCTCGTCCTTGGAATAGGCGATGCCGGTGACGGTCTGCTGTTCCACGATGTCCTCCTCGTCACAGATCAGCGTGCCCGGCCGCGGGTCCTCGGGCGGATCGAAGCTCGAGCGCACGATCGTGCGCACGCCGTAGAGCATGGCGAGCTCGACCGAGCGCACCTGCAGCACCTTTGCGCCGAGGCTCGCCATCTCGAGCATTTCCTCGTAGGAGACCTTGTCCAGGCGCTTCGCCTTGGCGACGATCCGCGGATCCGTCGTGTAGACGCCGTCGACGTCGGTGTAGATGTCGCAGCGCTCCGCCTCGAGCGCCGCGGCGAGCGCCACCGCGCTCGTGTCCGAGCCGCCGCGGCCGAGCGTCGCGATGCGTCCCGTCGGCGCGTGCACGCCCTGGAAGCCGGCGACCACCGCGACCTCGCCGCGCTCGGCGAAATGGGAGAGGATCTTCGACCCGTCGACCC
The DNA here is from genome assembly GCF_052380005.1 of Salinarimonas sp. NSM. Classification (NCBI taxonomy): domain Bacteria; kingdom Pseudomonadati; phylum Pseudomonadota; class Alphaproteobacteria; order Hyphomicrobiales; family Salinarimonadaceae; genus Salinarimonas; species Salinarimonas sp. NSM. The sequence goes on along the minus strand of NZ_JBQTCJ010000002.1, from coordinate 41,406 downwards.
GCGTGATCCGCGCCGAGCCGTGGGTGCCCGACGTCTCGATGGGGATCTGCCAGCCCTGCCAGGAGCGCGCGGGGATGCCGATCGCCTGCAGCGCGATGGCGAGGAGCCCGGACGTCACCTGCTCGCCGGAGGCGACGACGGCGTCGTACTCGCGCGCGTCGTGGATCGTCGAGGCCTCGCGGCACCAGCCGACGAGCTCGTTCGTCTTGCCCGCCATGGCCGAGACGACGACGGCGACGTCGTAGCCCGCCTTCACCTCGCGCTCGACGTGCCGCGCCACGTTGCGGATGCGCTCGAGGTCCGCGACCGAGGTGCCGCCGAACTTCATCACCAACCGGGGCATGGGGTGTCGCCTCGCTGTCCGTACGCGCAGGGTTGCCGCCCCGCCGCCGGCGCGGGGCGCCACTCCAATGACCGCGCGCGCGGAGCGTGTCAACGCGCCGTTAGGCGAGCACGGCCGCCGCACCCCCGGGGCAGCTCTCCCGCAGCTCCGCTGCGATCCACTCCCGAAACGCGGTGATCGCCCGCGTCGGGGCACGGTCGCGGGCGGTGACGAACCAGTAGGAGATGCCGGTCGGGTAGCGGTCGGGGAAGGGCGCGACGAGGCGGCCCATGGCGAGCGCGTCGGCGGCCAGCGTCTCCCAGGCGAGGAACACGCCCTGCCCGGCGATCGCCGCGTCGAAGCACAAGGCCGCGTCGGAATAGACCGGCCCGTCCGGCAGGATCGCCGCGTCGAGCCCGTTGGGGGCGAGCCAGACGTCCCAGGAGAACATGGCGTGCGGCTCGGTGACGATCGGCACGCGCGCGAGATCGGCGGGCGTGGCCAGCCGCACGGCGAGCGTCGGCGCGCAGACGGGGAAGACGAGCTGCGCCACGATGCGCTCGGCGCGCACGCCGGGCCAGCCGCCGCGCCCGACGCGGATGCACACGTCGACGTCCGAGACGTTGGGGTCGACGAGATCGAGCGCGGCGTCGATGCGCACCCGGATGCCGGGGTGATCGCGGGTGAAGCGGTCGAGCCGCCAGACCAGCCACTTCGAGGCGAGGACCGGAGCGACCGAGACGGTGAGCACGTCCTCGCGGCGCCGGTCGGCGAGCGCCACCGCGGCGGAGAGCTCGGCGAAGCCGGCGGAGAGCCGCTCCAGCACCGCCGCGCCGACATCCGTGGGGACGAGCCCACGGGGCCGGCGCTCGAACAGGGTGCGGCCGAGCTCGGCCTCGCACTTGAGGATCTGCTGGCTCACCGCGCCGACCGTGACGCCGAGCTCCTCGGCGGCCGCGCGCAGCGTCCCGAGCCGCCCCGCCGCCTCCACCGCCCTCAAGGCCCCGAGATGGACACGGGCGAGGTTGCGCATATAGCTCCCCTATAGGCTCTTCGAGAAGAACGGGATTTCGCCAGCGGCGTCGAAGCGCCATGATGCAGCCATGCTAAACCTCGTCCAGATCCTCCGGCAAGCGCTCGCGACCGCCGAGCCCGAGCCGGACCCGCACGACCCGTTCTCCCACCCGGCGATCGCCGCGATGAGCCCGGCCGAGCTCGCCGACCTGCCGCTGCCGCGTCCGCCGGCGCCGGCTCCGGTCGCGCGCGGCGCGGTCACGCGCACGCCGGCGCCGCGGACGGCGTCGCGTCAGGGCACCAGCACGAGCTTCCCCCGCGCCTCGCGACGGGCGATACGACCGATCGCCGCGGCGGCCTGCGTGAGCGGGTAGGTCTCCTCGACCCGCGCCGCAATGGTGCCGTCCGCGGCCCAGGCGAGGAGCCGCTCCATGTTCGCCGCATGGCGCGCGGGCTCGCGCTCCAGGAAGGCGCCCCAGTAGACGCCGCGGATGTCGCAGCCCTTGAGCAGCACGAGATTGAGCGGGATCCTCGGGATCTCCCCCGCGGCGAAGCCGATGACGAGGTAGCGCCCCTCCCAGGCCGTGGCGCGCAGCGCCGCCTCCGCGAGATCGCCGCCGACGGGATCGTAGACGACGTCGACGCCGCGCCCGCCCGTCAGCGCCTTGAGGCGCGCCTTCAGGTCCTCGCGCGCGTAGTCGATCGTCTCGTCCGCCCCCGCCTCGCGGGCGAGCGCGAGCTTGTCCGCGGAGGAGGCGCAGGCGATCACCCGCGCGCCGAGCGCACGTCCGACATCGACCGCCGCGAGCCCCGTCCCGCCGGCGGCCCCGAGCACGCAGAGCGTCTCGCCGGGGCGGATCGCCGCACGGTCGGCGAGCGCGTGCAGCGTCGTGCCGTAGGTGATGGACAGGCCCGCCGCGCGCGCATCGTCGAGCGCATCCGGCACCGGCGTCAGCCGGTCGGCGGGAACCGTGACCCATTCGCGCGCCGCGCCGTGGCCGACATAGGCGACGACCCGCTGCCCGAGCGACCAGCCGGCCACGCCCTCGCCGAGCGCGGCGATCTCGCCGCACAGCTCGCCACCCGGCGAGAACGGCGGGTCGGGGCGGACCTGGTAGCGGCCCTGGACGATCAGCGTGTCGAAGAAGTTGAGCCCCACCGCGCGCATGCGCAGCAGCACCTCGCCGGGCCCCGGCTCGGGCACGGCGATCTCGGCGAGCGTCAGCGTCTCCGGCGGCCCGAGCCGCTCGCACAGGACCACCCGCATCGTCCCCGCCATGACCGCGCCCTTCCCCTCGACGACCCTACTGCGCTTCCACCACCCCGCCGCTCTCCAGCGTGCGGCGCAGCCGGGTGAAGGCGAGGCGGATGCGCGACTTCACCGTGCCGAGCGGCAGGCCCGTGCGCTCCGCGATCTCGGAATGCGACAGGGCCTCGAAGAAGGCGAGGCGCACCAGCGCGAGTTGCTCCTCCGGCAGGCTGCGCATCGCCTCGCGCACGGCGGCCTCGCGCTGGCTCGCGTCGAGCTCGCCCTCGAGGTCCGTGTCGTCGACCACCTCGAAGAGCGGGCTGTCCGGCTCCACCGGCGTGGAGCGGTCCCTTCGCATCAGGTCGATTCGGCGATTGCGGGCGATTCGGTAGAGCCAGGTGGTGAGCGAGGACTTCGCCGGGTCGAACATCTCCGCCTTGCGCCAGAGCGTGACCATCGCGTCCTGCACGATCTCCTCCGCGAGCGCCTGCTCGGCCCCCTGGCGCAGCAGGTAGGCCGTCAGCCTGGGGGCGTACCAGTCGAACAGGCGTGCGAAGGCGTCGCGGTCGCGCTCCTGCGCGACGGCGGCGATCAGCGCCTCGTGCTCGATGGGAGAGGGCAAGGCGTCCTCGATTCTCGGCGCCGACGCGGCGACGATCGGCGCACCGGACACCATGCAGTGTTAAGCCTTCGGGACGGGTCCGGCAATCCGCCGCGCCGGAGATCGCAGGTGTCCCTGGCATTCAGGCAAGGTTAACGTATTTTTGCCCATTTCAGGCCAATCTAGTGCTCAGCGAAAGCCGAGCCCGCCGGCAGGCGGTGAAACCCCGCGATCCAAGGTGAGCGTCATGAGAACTTCCCGATCGATCCGCCGCTTCGCGCCCACGCTCGCGCTGATCGGCGCTTGCGCGGCCGCCCTCGCGCTGACGACCGGTCCCGCCACGGCCCAGCAGGCGGAGGCCACGCCGCTCGGCCAGTTCAACGACTGGTCCGCCTTCGTCACCGAGGCGAGCGGCACGAAGATGTGCTACGCGTTGTCGCAGCCCAAGACCCGCCGCCCCGAAGGGCTCAACCGCGACCCCGGATACCTCTTCGTCTCCTTCCGTCCGTCCGAGAACGTGACGAACGAGATCGCCGCCGTGATGGGCTTCCCGACGCAGGACGGGCAGACCGCCACGGGCGTGATCGACGGTACGACGTTCAACTTCGTTACCCGCGGCGAGAACGTCTGGGTCCAGAACCCGGCGCAGGAGGGCGACGTCGTCCAGAGCTTCATCCGAGGCCGCTCGTTCGAGCTCAACGTCCGCTCCGGGCGGGGCAACGACACGACCGACGTCTATTCCCTCTCCGGCTTCACCGCGGCGCTCAACCGCGCGAAGCAGGAGTGCGGCGTCTGATCGGGACGCCGTACCCCCGTCGTCCTCACCCTTCCTCGGGCGAGGCCCAGAACGGCCTCGCCTTCGCCAGCCCGGCGAGCGCCTTCCGGGCCGACGCGATGTGCTCCGGGCCGGCCTCCGCGGCGTCCGGTCGCTCGAGCTTGGCGAAGCCACGGGCGAGCGATTCGTCGGACGTGTCGAACAGCGCCTCCATGCGATGGGCGACGGCGAGGTCGTTGAGCGCGCCGAGGTCCTCCTGGAGAGCCTCCAGCCGGCTCAGCATCTCGGCGTGCCGCCGCACGCGCTTGCGGGACGCCTTCTTTCCCTCGTCCTCGCCGCCGAAGGCGGTCTCGAAGAACTCCACCGCGTAGCGCAGCTTCTTGACCTCGATTCGCAGCTCGTGGCGTGATTCGGGGTCGAGCGCCGCGAGGTCCGCGCCCTCGCGCACGATGCGTTTGCGGCGCTTCTTCAGGAGCCGCGCCGCGAACGCGGACACCGACGCGTCGCGCACCGGGTTCTCGCCGGCGCGCCAAGCGCCGGCCTCGATCCAGGCCGCGGTGTCGATCAGCATCAGCCGATAGCGCGCGCTCGTCGACGCCTCCCGCGCCTGTGCGCTCGCCGCATCGCGCCGCGCGGCGAAGGCGGCGGCGAGGCGGGCGAGGTCGGCGTCGTCCGGATGCGCGGCGTGCATCGGCTCGACCACGGTCGCGATCTGCACGTCGAGATCGCGGGCGTCGCCGAGCGCGTTCGCCATCCACTTGAGCTCGGCGGAGACGGCGCGGCGACGCTCGTCCTCCACCACCGGCTTGAACAGCGCGATCGCCGCGCGCAGGCGCCGCAGCGCCACCCGCGACTGGTGGACCGCGCCGGGCGCGCCGAGCTCGCGCAGCGCCTGCTCGTTTGCGACGAGCTGGGCGAGGCAGGCGCGGGCGATGCGCTGGAACGCCTCGCCCGCGGTCACCGCGGGCGCGAGCGCGACCTCGATCTTCTTGACGACGCGCGGCCCCTCGCCGGCGGCGAGCGCGAAGCCGCGATCGGCCTTGGTGCGAAAGCCCAGCCGCGCGGGGACCGCCTCGGCGATGCGGCGCGCGAAGGCGAACAGGTCGGCGCCGCCGCCGGCGCGCAGCTCGAGCTCGACCTCGCAGACGGGCTCGGTGCGCTCGCCGGCGTTCACGGTGCCCTCGTCGACCACCATCTCGGCGACGAAGCCGCCGTCGGTGATCGCCAGCGTGCGCCGCCGCACCGAGACCGCGAAGACGGGCTCCAGCCCCGCGCGCACCTTGCGCTTGGCGAAGAGCGGCGCGAGCGGCGTACCCTCGATGAGCGCGAGATTCGGCGCGTCGCCCGCGACGGGGGCCTCGATCTCGACGCGATCGAACAGCCCGCCGGAGGGACCGCTCGCTGCCTTCGCGGTCTGCACACGCGCGGCGCCCGTGCGCCGGATGCGCAGGCTCACGCCCTTCGCCCGCAGCCGCCCGTCCGGCGTGTCGAAATAGGTGGCCTCCATCCGCTTCGCCTTGGGCGCGGCGGCGAGCGCGGCGGCGAGCATCGGATGGCGCGCGAGCCGCTTCCAGTCCGCCGGGGCGAGCTCGAGCTTGAGCTCGACCTCGCGGGGCGGGAGCGCCGGGTCGGGGGCGGGTGAAGCGGAAGGCGGCGCCTCCGGGTCCGCAACGGGGGAGGTCATGTCTGCCTCAGGAGAAGGATCGTCCTGCATCCGGCCAAGCAAGCGCAGGCCCGGAGACGATGCAAAGCTTTTCGTGGGAAAGCGTTCCCGCACCGCTTCTCGAGGAGCACGGGAGCCGGCTAATCTACTCGTACAGTTCAAAGCAGAAGTCGGGCGCGATCGAGGGATCGTAGGGTCCCGAGAGCCGTTCTGCGGCGAGGCGGCGCATCTGCGATTCCGCCCCCGCGGAGATGGCGTCGCCGAGGATGCGCTGCAGGAGGTCCGTCATGCTCGAACGATCAGCCATGCGCAGGCCGCCGATCATGCCGCCGAGCGTCGAGCCCAGGAGGCTGACCGACGTGTCGCCCTCCGCGGACGCCGCGAGCAGCGCGCGAACTCGGATCGCCTCGAGCGATCCCTCCGTCCGCTCGACGTAGGCGACGTAGGCGTCGTCGAGCTGACGAATGGACCACAGCTCGAACGAAGCGGTCGCGTATCCGACGATGATCTGCCGGAACTGGCTGGGCAGGCCTTCGAATCCCATCTTCGCCGCCGTGCGGACCTCGCAGTAGGCCCGCTGGTCCTCGACGATCCGGTCGAGGTCCGTGTGCTGCGTGGCCGCGGCGGGCGGCACGGATACGAGGACGGCGAGAGCCGCGGCGAGGACGGCGGCGGCGCACCGGCTCCCACGCGGGCTGCGCTCGGCTATCGCGGTCTTCATGCCCTCATGTCCCCATGCTGCCGAAGACGGCTCCCGGCACGTCGCGACGCAGAATAGCATCGCCACCGTCTCGGGTCGACCCGCGCGAACGCGCACGAGCCTCGCTCGCGGCCCTTGCAGGCGGCCCGTCGCCAATGGCACTCGTGACGGCGTCCGAAATCTCCGACCGAGAGGCCGCCCTGCCGACCCATCCCCCCACCCGCAAGCCCCCGCGCCCGGTCACCCCCGCCGTCCTCGACCGCATGGCGCTCGCCTATCTCGAGCGCTGGGCGTCGTCGGCCGAGAACCTGCGGCGCGTGCTCGCGCGCAAGGTCGAGCGGCGCTGCCGGCTGCGGGGGGAGGCGCCGGAGGCCGCGCTCGGGCTGGTGGACGAGGCGGTGGCGCGGGCCTTGCGGTCGGGGCTCGTCGACGACGAGGCCTATGCCGAGGCGCGGGTCGCGAGCCTCCGGCGCCGGGGCGGCTCGCGGCGGGCGATCGCCGCGCGCCTCTCCGCCAAGGGGATCGCGGGCGAGGCGATCGACGAGGCGCTCGCCCGCCACGCCGACGCCCGCGTCGAGGACGATCCCGACGCCGATCCGGAGCTGGACGCCGCGACCGCGCTGGCGCGCCGGCGCCGGCTCGGGCCGTTCCGCACGACGGGGCGCGCCGAGAACCGCGAGCGCGACCTCGCCCGGCTCGCCCGGGCGGGCTTCTCCTACGGCGTGGCCCGGGCGGTCGTCGACGGCGAGGAGCCGTGACCGCGCGCCGGACGGCGCGCGCGAAACCCAATCTTCAAGGCCGGCGTGCGAGGCTGTGCGCATCGTCCCCGCGTCGTCTCCCGTCGCCCGCCCGGAAAGCCGGTCCCATGCCCCGCCCGATCGTCGTCGTCGCCGACCACCTCGCCGTCAACGGCGGCTCCGCGCGCGTGGCGGTGGAGAGCGCGCTCGGGCTCGCGGCGGCGGGGCACCGCGTGCTCTGCGTCGGCGGGGCGGGAGCGCCCGATCCGCGGCTCGCGGAAGCCGGCGTCCCGGTGCGCATCGTCGAGCCGAACCGGCGCCCCGGCGGCCGCGCCGCGGCGCTCGCGCGGGTGATCTGGAACGGGGAGGCCGGCCGGGCGGTGGCCGAGACGCTGGCACAGGCGGGACCGGGCGCGATCGCCCACGTGCATTCCTGGGGCCAGGAGATGTCGGGAGCGGCCTTCGCGGCGATTCGCGATGCCGGGGCGCCGGGTGTCGTCACGCTGCACGACTTCCTGTCGGTGTGCCCCAACGGCACGTTCTTCGACTTCGGCGAGGCGGCGATCTGCACCCGCGCGCCGCTCTCGGGCGCCTGCATTTCCCGGGCCTGCGACGCGAAGCCCTACCCGTTCAAGCTGATGCGCCTGGCCCGCCACGCGGCGACCGCGCGGCTCGGGCGCCCGTTCGACGCGTGCCCGGACGCGATCGTGCTCAGTGCGCTCCATCGCGCGGTGATCGCCCCGCATTTGCCCGCGGGCGTGCGCCTCCACCGGGTGGCGAACCCGGTGGAGATCGACGCGCCCGACGCGGAGCCCGCCTCCCGCGCGGCGGACGCGCCGTTCCTGTTCGTCGGCAGGCTCACGCCGGAGAAGGGCGCTTTGCTCTTCGCCCGCGCCGCCGCCACGGCGGGCGTGCCGGCGGTCTTCGTCGGCGACGGACCGGAAGCGGACGCGATCCGCGCGGAGAACCCGGCCGCGCGGCTCCTCGGCTGGCAGCCGCCCGCGCGCGTCGCCGCCCTGATGCGCGAGGCGCGCGCCCTCGTCTTCCCCTCGCTCTGGTACGAGACGCAGGGGCTCGTGGCGCTCGAGGCCCAGGCGGCGGGCACGCCGGTGATCGTCTCGGACGGCTGCGCGGCGCGCGAGTTCGTGCGCGACGGCGAGACCGGCCTGCACGTCCCCGCCGGCGACGTCCAGGCGCTCGCGGCGCGCCTGGTACGGCTCACCGCGGATCCGGACCTCGCGGCACGGCTCGGGCTGGCGGCGCAGGCGGCCTTCCGCGCCGACCCGCCGAGCCGCGCCGCGCACGTCGCCGCGCTGGAGGCGGTCTACGAGAGCGCCGCCGCCGCGCAGGCCGGCGCGGGCGCGCGCAGGCGCGCCGCGCGCGAAAGGGCGGTTGCGGCGAAGGCCGGTTGAGGCGAAGAATGGCGCCGAGGCGGGCCGCCGAGGCTCGCGAGAGGGGGCCCTCGCGATGAAGACCGTGCTCGTACCCACCGCACCGCACGAGCTGATGGACGCGACGCTGCAGACCGCGATCGCGCTCGCCCGGCGATTCGGCGGCTACGTCGAGGGTTTCTCGCTGCGCCCGCCGCTGGCGGAGATCGTCTCCGTCGACATGGTCATGGGCCTCACCTGGGCCGCCGACGAGCGGGCGGACGAGGAGGCCGAGGTCCAGGCCCGCGACACGTTCCAGCGCTTCATGGACGCGGCCGGCATCGCCCGCGACGCGGGCCCGGCCGACGGGCCGCGTTGGCGTTGGCACGCGGACGCACCCGCGGGCGACGAGTTCGTCGGCGCCTACTCGCGCATCTTCGACGTCACCGTCGTCGGCCGCCCGACCCAGAGCGCGACCGGGCCGCGGATGGCGACGCTGGAAGCCGTCCTGTTCGAGGGGGGCCGGCCCGCGCTGATCGCGCCGCCGCGGGCACGCGACACGATCGGCGAGACGATCGTCATCGCGTGGAACGGCTCGACCGAGACCGCCCACGTCATCGGCATGGGAATGGAGCTGCTCGCCCGCGCCAAGCGCGTGCACGTGCTGACCGTGGAGAGTGGCATGGTGCCGGGCCCGAGCGGCGAGGCGCTGGCGCGCGCGCTCCAGCGCCACGGCCTGCCCGTCGAGCAGGTGCATCTCGGCCCGGAGAAGCGCAACGCCGGCGAGGCGATCCTCGACTACGCCGAGGGCGTGGGCTGCGACCTCCTGTTCAAGGGTGCCTACACGCAGAGCCGAATTCGTCAGATGATCTTCGGCGGCGCGACGAGTCATATCCTCGCCAACGCGACCATTCCCGTCTTCATGGCGCACTGACCGGAGCGCCGCGCCGCTTCGGCCGAGACCTCGAGAACCACCCGCGAGAAGGACCCCCGATGGAGATCGCCCGCCCCTACCTCCTGTTCCTCGGCGACGCACGCGACGCGCTCGCGGCCAAGACCGGCCTCGGCATCGTCGACTGGCGCCGCGACTGGGTCGTGGGCCAATTGCGGCTCCCCGGCTGCAACGCCGATGCGAAGCTGCCCGACATGACCATCGCGGAGGGCGCCGCGGCGGGCGCGAGGACGCTCGTCGTCGGCGTCGTCAACGCCGGCGGCGTCCTGCCCGACCATTGGGTCGACGAGATCGTCGCGGCGCTCGACGCCGGCATGGACGTCGCCGCGGGCCTGCACACGAAGCTCGGCTCCGTCCCCGCCATCGCCGAGGCGGCGGCACGCAACGGTCGCAAGCTCCACGACGTTCGCCACTCGAGCGAGCGATTCGCCACGGGCAAGGGCGACAAGCGCTCCGGGATGCGCCTTCTCACGGTCGGCACCGACTGTTCCGTCGGCAAGAAGTACACCGCGCTCGCGCTCGAGAGCGGCATGCGCGCGGCCGGCTTCGACGCGGACTTCAAGGCCACCGGCCAGACCGGCGTCTTCATATCCGGGCGCGGCGTCGCCATCGACGCCGTGGTGGCGGACTTCATCTCCGGCGCGGTCGAGTGGATCTCCCCCGCCTCCGCCCCCGACCACTGGGACCTGATCGAAGGCCAGGGCTCGCTGTTCCATCCCTCCTTCGCCGGTGTCTCTCTGGGCCTCCTGCACGGCGCCCAGCCCGACGCGTTCGTCGTCTGCCACGAGCCGACGCGCACCACCATGCGCGGGGTGAACACGCCCTTGCCGACGATCGGCGACGTCATCCACATGACGCTCTCGCTCGGCCGGCTGACGAACCCGGCGATCCGCTGCGTCGGTATCGCGGTCAACACCGAGAAGCTCGCCGAGGACGCGGCGCGCGCCGAGCTCGACCGGCTGGCGCGCACCCACGCGCTGCCGGCCACCGACCCGGTGCGCTTCGGCGTCGAGCCGATCGTGGCCGAGGTGGCGAAGCGCTTCCGCTGAGACGCGCGCGGCGACCGTAACGCCACCTGAATTCGGGCGCTGGGACGCATGCACGCTTGCGCATTTGCAGGCCGGTTCGGTCGACGACTTAAGGAGGTGGCAATCTTCTCGGCCGAAGCTCCGCGGACGCCGTGTCGCAGGAGCCGACGACGGATCGCCGAGGAGTTCTCATGTCCCACATGCCCCTGCCCGATCCGCAGGTGCTCGAGCCGGCGGGCTGCGCCGCGTGCGCAACGTCTCCCGCCCGCGACTTCGCCATCACCATGGCCTTCCAGCCCATCGTCGACGTCGCCACCGGCCGCCCCTTCGCCTACGAGGCGCTGGTGCGCGGCCTCGACGGCTCCGGCGCCGGCGCGGTCATCGCCGGCATCGGGTGCGACGCGATCTACGCGTTCGACCAGGCCTGCCGGGTGAAGGCGATCACGCTCGCCGCCGAGCTCGGCCTCGCCGACACCGGCGCGCTCCTGTCGATCAACTTCCTGCCCAATGCCGTCTACGAGCCGCGCGCCTGCATCCGGCGCACGCTCGTCGCCGCGCGACGCCACGACTTCCCCCTCGATCGGCTGATGTTCGAGCTGAGCGAGGCGGAGCGGCTCGCGGACGACGACCATCTCGCCCGCATCGTGCGCGAATATCGCTCGATGGGCTTCACCACCGCGATCGACGATTTCGGCGCCGGCCATTCCGGGCTGGCGCTGCTGGCGCGCTTCCGGCCGGACCTCGTCAAGCTCGACATGCAGCTCGTGCGCGACATCGACGGCGATCCGGCCCGGCGCGCCATCGTGCGCGGCGTCGTCTCGATGATGCGCGAGCTCGGCGTGCGCGTCGTCGCCGAGGGGATCGAGACACGCGCGGAGAGCGAGGCGTTGGCCACGCTCGGCGTGACGCTGCAGCAGGGCTACCGCTTCGCGCGGCCCGCGGTCGCGGCGCTCCCGGCGATCGCCGCCTGAGCGGCACGGGAGCCGCTACAGCCCGAGCCCGGTCTGGAACAGGCGCAGCGCCATCACCGCGAGGATCGCGACGATCAGCCGCTCGAAGGCCCGCCGCGAAAGGCGCCTGGCGAGCGCGTTGCCGAGCGGCATGCCGAGCGCGATCGGCACGAGGGCGAGGACGCCCTCGACGAGCCGCACCGGCGTGAGCACGCCCGCCACCGCGAGCGCGACCGCCTGCACCAGCGCGAAGGCGAGGAACATCACCGACACCGCGAAGATGAACGGCCCGCGGGTGAGGCGCATCGCGTGGATGAAGGTCACCGTCACCGGCGCGGAGATCCCCGTCGCGCCCTGCAGCGCTCCGCCGACGAGCCCCGCGACGGGGGCGATCCGCAGCCCCGCCCGCGGCGAGAGCGTCACGCTCGGCTTGAGCAGGATCGTCGCGATGTAGAGCGTCACGATGCTCGCGAGCGTCAGCGAGAGGACGTCGACCGGCAGCGTCGTGAGCGCCCAGGTGCCGAGCACGATCCCCACCAGGCCCGAGACGACGAGCGGCACGAGGAACGGCGCGTCCGGCCGCTCGGCGCGGTACTGCCTGATCTGCCAGGCGTTGGTGACGACGAGCGGCACCATGATCACGGCGAGCGCGTGCGGCACCCCGAGGAAGGCGGCGAGCACCGGGATCGAGACGATCGGAAGCCCGAGCCCGATGGCGCCCTTGACGACGCCGCCGAGGCCGAGCGCGAGAAAGACGACGAGGAAGAACTCGAGGCTCACTTTCGGACCGCTCCCGTGAGCCTCTCCTCTAGGCGCACGGCGGCGGCGCCGGAAGGGGCGCTCGCGCGCATCCGCCCTTCGCCCCGTGCACGGCGCGACCGGAGATCCTCAGCGGGTGGCCCCGGTCGTGTCCGGCGTGCCGGCGCCCTCGGCGGCGGCGATCGGGGATACGGTCTCCGGCGGCGTGCAGACGACCTTCTCCTCGAAGACGTAGCAGACGCTCATCTCGCCGGTGCGGTAGTCGACACGGAAGACGCCACCCTCGCGCTCGTGGTTGGAGGCCACGAGGCCGTACTCGCCGGGCTCCTGCGCCTCGGCCCCCTCGCCGGGGCCGAAGCACAGCGTCACGCCCACCGTGCCCTCCTTGAGCGCGTACTGGCACGAGGAGACGGCGCCCGTGACGCGGTCGATGCGATAGAGGCGGTTGAGGTCGGTCTGCGGGGCGGGCATGAACTCGAAGGCGCCCGCGGCCATTGCCTGCGGGCTCGCCAGGAGGCCCCCGCCGAGCACCCCGCCGAGCACCGCCGCGACCAGCGCGCCCCCGAGCGCCCGAGCGCGCGTCGCGATACCGGCCTCGCCCGTCGCATTGGTCGTCGTTCTCATGGCTCGCGTCTCCCGGTACCCGCCGGGCGCGCGCATCCCGTCCGCGTCGCGCCCCGGGCGGGAGAATCGCGCCGGCATGGTTAGCGTGCGGTTAACGGGCGTGCGGCTAGGGTCTATGACGAAGCCTCGCATGGCAGACCCTTTGAAGATCTTTGGCAGACCGGAGCGAATCATGCCCGCGCGTCCCCTCGTCGTCTTCGACCTCGACGGCACCCTCGCCGACACGGCGGCAGACCTGATCGCGATCCTCAACGGGCTGCTGGCCGAGGACGGCCTGCCCGGCATGCCGGTCGAGCAGGCGGGCTCGCTGATCGGCGCCGGCGCACGGGCGCTGATCTCGCGGGGCTTCGCCGCTGCCGGCCGCGAGCTCGTGCCGGAGCGGCTCGAGGCGCTGTTCGAGAGCTTCCTCGCCCGCTACGCGGACGAGGTCTGCGTCGAGACCCGGCTCTATCCCGGCGTCGAGGCGACGCTCGACCGCCTGGAGGCGGAGGGCTACGCCTTCGCGGTGTGCACCAACAAGCCCGAGCGGCACTCGCTCCTGCTGATGGACGCGCTCGGCATCGCGCCGCGCTTCGCCGCCATCTGCGGCCGCGACACGTTCCCCTTCTGCAAGCCGGACCCGCGCCACCTCGAGCACACGATCGCGCGCGCGGGGGGCGAGCCGTCCCGCGCCATCATGATCGGCGATTCGATCACCGACATCGCCACCGCCAAGGCCGCCGGCGTGCCGGTGATCGCAGTGCCCTTCGGCTACACGGACGTGCCCGTCGCCGAGCTCGACCCCGATCTCGTCGTCCCGCACTTCGACGGCATGGCGGCCGCGATCCTGCGGCTCTTGCCGCCGCGCTGAGGCGCCGCGCGCGCCGCTTGCGTCGCGGGGCGCGGGCGGGCAGCATCGGCCTCGTCGGCTCCGCGGCGGAGGGAGCCGGATGCGGACCGGTTGCGGAGGCGAGCCATGCCCATCTCGAGACGTCGCTCCTACGAGCAGGGCCATCGCCCGAAATTCCTCGTCTTCGTCGACGACACGCCCGAATGCGCCCGAGCGGTGCGATTCGCCGCGCGCCGTGTCGCGCGGCTCGGCGCCAAGCTCGTGATGCTCGCCGTCTCCGCTCCACCGGAGAGCTTCGAATGGCTCGGGGTCGGCGACGTGATGCGTGCGGAGGCCGAGGACGCGGCGAACGAGCAGCTCGACAAGGCGGCGGAGCGCGCCCGCGAGGCGGCGGGCGTCGAGCCCGAGCGGGTGGTCCGCGTCGGCAAGAAGCAGGACGAGATCCTGAAGCTCGTCGAGGAGGACGAGGACATCGCCTTCCTCGTGCTCGCCGCCGGCACCTCGAGCGAGGGTCCCGGCCCTCTGGTGACGAGCTTCGCGGGAATCGCCGCGAGCACCTTCCCGCTCCCCGTGGTCATCGTGCCGGGCAGCCTGAGCGACGAGGAGATCGACGCGCTCGCGGGGTGAGCGAGACGATGGGCTGCTCCATTCTCGTCTGGAGCGCCGACATCGGCGACGCCGGACATGCCGCCAACGTCGAGCCGCGGAACCCCGCCCCTGATCCGCTTCGCGCGGATCGTCCCCGCCCCGAGGGGGCGGGACGAAGAGGGCGGCGCCCGTCGGACGCCGCCCTCCCTCGTGCGTGCGATCACGCGATCGGGGCGATCAGCCCTCGACGCCGCGCGCCTCGTCGAGCCAGGCGTCGAACGCCTCGCTGTTCTCCTCGATCCACTCCTGGGCGTGCCGCTCGATGTCCTCCATCGAGTCCTCGCCCTCCTGCATGCGCAGGTTCTGGGCCGAGACGTCGTTGATCGGGATCTCGGCGAGCTCGAGGAAGCGGGCCGCCTGCGGGTTCTCCTCGGCCCAGTCGCGATTGGCGAGAACGCGGATCTCGTCGACCGCGAAGCCGAGGTTCTTGCCCTCGGCCGAGGTGTCCTCGGCGGTGGCGTCCTCGTTGTTCGGCAGGGAGGTGTAGGGCACCTCCAGCCACTCGACGTCCTCACCCGGGACGAGCACGCCCGACACCCACAGCGGCGTCCAGGTGTAGTACAGGACCGGCTCGCCGCGCTCGAAGCGCGCGATCGTATCCGCCATCAGGGCGAAGTAGCTGCCCTGATTGTGCCGGACGGTGTCGCCGAGCTCGTACTCCGGGATCTGGTGCTCGATGACCAGCTCGCAGCCCCAGCCGGGGTTGCAGCCGGTCAGGTCCGCGGTGCCGTCGCCGTTCGCGTCGAAGAGCGCGGCGATCTCGGGGTCCTTCAGCTGCTCGAGGTTGGTGATGCCGTACTCGTCGGCCGTCGCCTTGTCGATCAGGTAGCCCTGCAGCACGTTGTCGATGAACGTGCCTAGCTTGACCATCGCGTCCTCGCCGCCGGAATTCTCGAAGAACTCCTGGTGCAGCAGGTTCCAGTGCACGCCGGTGAAGTCCGCGTCGCCCTGGCCGAGCGCCACGTGCATGACGGCGTACTCGCCCTCGAGCGGATCCTCGACCTCGTAGCCGAGCCGGCGCAGGCCCTCGAACAGGATCTCGTGCTGGAAGATCTCCTCGGCGATGCCCGTCATCATCGGCTGGACGGACTTGCCCTCGCCGGGCATGGCGGGGGCGTCCTGAGCCGACGCGGGGGCCGTGCCTTGGGCGATGAGCCCGAGCGCCGCGATCAGCGCGATCGCGCTTGCGGTCGTCGTGGTTCGCATGAGTTTCTCCTCTCGCTTGATTTCGGTCGGAGCCCGTCGGGCCCTGCCTTGGTCGGCGGTCGCGCGGCCCCGGACGGGTCCGCGCGCGCCGCATCGACGCGCGACGGCCGCGCGAGAAGCGGGCCGTCGCTCGCGTGCGATCTTCTCTGGCGCCTCAGCCGCCGCGCTGCGTCGCCGCCGCGGCCGCGCTGGCGTTGCGCCCGGCGGTCAGGCCGCGCACCAGCCCGATCGGCCCGCGCTCGACGAAGCGGCGCCCGCCGCGCTCGCGCTCGGACGAGGCGAGCGCCTGGGTCATCCGGTCGAGCACGATGGCGAGCACCACGATGCCGATGCCGCCGATCACCGCCAGCCCCATGTCGAGGCGGCCGATGCCGCGCAGCACCATCTGGCCGAGCCCGCCCACCGAGATCATCGAGGCGATGACCACCATCGAGAGCGCCAGCATCAGCGACTGGTTGACGCCGGCCATGATCGTCTTCGTGGCGAGCGGCAGTTGCACCTTGAACAGGAGCTGCCGGCCGGAGGCGCCGAAGGCGTTGGCCGCCTCGATCACGTCCTTGGGCACCTGGCGGATGCCGAGGTTCGTCAGCCGGATCAGCGGGGCGACCGCGAAGATGATCGTCACGATCACGCCCGGCACGTTGCCGATGCCGAACAGCACCACGATCGGCACCAGGTAGACGAAGGCCGGCGTCGTCTGCATCGTGTCGAGCACCGGGCGCAGGCCCGTCTCGAACCGGTCGGAGCGGGCGGCCAGAATGCCGAGGGGCACGCCGATCACCGCGCAGAAGAACACCGCCGTCAGCACCAGCGCGAGCGTCACCATGGATTGCTCGTAGGCCCCGATCAGGCCCACGAAGAACAGCGACAGCGCGGTGCCGAGCGCGAGCCGCCCGCCGACGATCTGCCAGGCGACGAGCGCGAGCAGCACGATCATCAGCCCCGGCGGCAGGAACAGCAGCAGGTCGGTGATGCCCTCCAGCACCCAGTCGATCGGCTGGCGGATCGCCTGGAACACCGGCCGCGCGCCGGCGATCCAGTCGAAGGCGACCTCGACCCAGTCGTCGAAGGGGATCTCGAGCGTCTCGAACGGATAGAGCGGGTTGAAGGAGAAGGTCTGCATCGTCTCACTCTCCTGCCGCGGCGACCGGAACGACCGCCTCGGGCTCCGCCGCGTCGACCCCGGGGGTCTCGGGCTCGTTGGGGAGGCTGTCGAGCGCCTGCAGGAGGGCCGTGCGCGAGACGGCGCCGCGGTAGCGGCCCTCCGCGTCGACCACCGGCACCGGGTAGGGGGAGCTCGCCACGAGGCCCATCAGCTCGCCCAGCGGCGCCTCCGGCGGGACGGTCGCGATCTCCGGCACCAGCGCCGCGTCGAGCGGAGCGTTGTCGCGCCGAGCCTGCTCCAGCGACGACACCGAGACGACGCCCGTGAAGCGCCGGCCGCGGCCGATGACGAAGCCCCACTCGCGGTCGAAGTCGCCGAGCAGCCGCAGCGCCGCCCGCGGCCCCTGCTCGGGCTTGTCGATGATCGTCACCTGCGTCTTCGTCGCGATGTCCGCGGCGGTCAGGACCTTGGAGATGTCCACCCCTCGGAAGAAGGAGCGCACGTACTCGTTCGCCGGGTTCTTGAGGATCTCGTCGGGCGTGCCGACCTGGACGACGATGCCGCCCTGCATGATGGCGATGCGGTCGCCGATGCGCATGGCCTCGTCGAGATCGTGGCTGATGAAGATGATAGTGCGCTTCTTCTCCTCCTGCAGGCGGATGAGCTCGTCCTGCATCTCGGAGCGGATCAGCGGGTCGAGCGCGGAGAAGGCCTCGTCCATCAGGAGGATCGGCGGGTCGGCGGCGAGCGCGCGGGCGAGGCCGACGCGCTGCTGCATGCCGCCGGAGAGCTCGTCGGGATAGCTCTCGGCATTGGCGGCGAGCCCGACCTGCGCGAGTGCGGCCAGCGCCCGCTCGCGGCGATCCTCGCGGCTCATGCCGGCCAGCTCGAGCCCGAAGGCGACGTTGTCTACGACCTTGATGTGCGGCAGGAGCGCGAAGGACTGGAACACCATCGAGATGGTCGAGCGCCGCAGCTCGCGCAGGCCCGCCTCGTCGAGCTTCGTGATGTCGCGCCCGTCGATCGTGATCGAGCCCGCGGTGGGCTCGATCAGCCGGTTGAACATCCGCACCATCGTGGACTTGCCGGATCCCGACAGGCCCATGATCACGAAGATCTCACCCTCGCGAACGGTAAAGGAAGCATCACACACGCCGACCGTGTTGCCGGTACGCGCGAAGATCTCGTCCTTGCCCAACCCCCGACGAACCAGCGAGAGCGCGTCCCCCGGGTCGGGACCGAAGATCTTGTAAAGGTTCTCGACGACGATCTTGTCGTTCATGCCTCTCCCAATACGCGCCGCGGCGGTGCGCCGATAAGAGCATCGACGAAGGTGGCAGTAGCAGAGTTCCGAGGCACAATACGACTAGCGCATGCAAAATGCGACTCCGAACCAACGGAGTGCTATCGAGGAACCCGCGATACGATGAGAACTTAACGGAGCCGAGCCCGAAAGGCAACCGTTGAGCTTTCACTATACGAAGCGACGCGCGCAGGGGGATGTATGGAAACGACACGGGGGCGTCCCGGGCGGGTGAGCGGCACCACCGTGGACCAACCTCTCGCGGAGGCCTGCGCGCAACCGCCGCGCCCGGGGCGGCTTGCGGAGCGGCCCGCAGCAGCGCATCTCCCGCCCGATCCCGCCGCCGGCGGACCCCGGACGACATCCGCATGCCCTCTCGAAAACCCGTCGCGCCCGCGGCGCCGGAGCCCGCTCCGGTGCGGCGCGCGCGCGTGTCGCCCCCGCCCCGATCAACGGACGTGGCGATCCTCGGTGCCGGCGCCGCCGGCATCGCCGCAGCGCGGCGGCTCCTCGCACGCGGCCTCTCCGTCGTCCTGATCGAGGCGCGCGGCCGTGTCGGGGGGCGTGCGCTCACCGCGCGAATCGCCGGGCAGGCGGTCGATCTCGGCGCGCACTGGCTGCACGCGGCGGACGACAACGGCCTCGTCGGCGAGGCGCGGCGCCTCGGCCTGCCGCTCTTCGACGCCCCGCAGGAGCCGCGCCTGATCCTCGGCGCGTGCGAGGCGGACGCGATCGAGACCCGCCGGTTCCACGAGGCCTGGGCGGACCTCGACGCGGCGATCTCCGAGATCGGCGCGGGCGGAGACCTCCTGCCGGCCTCGGCCGCGTTCGAGCGGCTCGCGCCGCAGGCGCGACCCTACCGCGACACGCTGGCCTTCGCCCACGGCCCCTTCGCCTGCGGCGTGTCGCTGGACACCATCGGCGCGGCCGATTTCGCGGCGGCGCGGGACGATCTCGACCTCTTCGTCGCCGGCGGCTACGGCGCCCTGGTGGCGCGCCTCGCCGACGGGCTGCCCGTCGCGCTCTCGACCCGCGCGACGCGCATCGATCGATCGGGCCCGGAGGTGCGCGTGGAGACCGATCGCGGGACGCTGACCGCCCGCGGGCTGATCGTCACCGTGCCGGTGCCGGTCCTCGCGCGTGGCGACATCGTCTTCGATCCGCCGCTCCCGGCGGCGACCCGCGATGCGCTGGGCGCGCTGCGCCCCGCGTCCTACGAGCATGTCGTCCTCTCGTGGCCGGGCGGGCCGCTGCATGAGGCGGCGAACACCACCGTCGCCTTCGACGGCGACGCGGACGAGAACCTCGGGCTCCTGGCGAACTTCGACGGCGGCGTGCTCCATTACGCCGATCTCGGCGGGGCGCTGGTGGGGCGTCTCGGCTCGCCGGAGGCCCGCGCGGGCTTCGCGCGCGAGAGCCTCTCCGCCCGGTTCGGCCGAGACGCCGTGGCGGGGCTGCGGGTCCTGCACGCGAGCGGCTGGGGCGAGGACGCGTTCTCGGCCTGCGCCTGGACGATCGCGCCCCCCGGCGCGCACGGCGCCCGCGCGGCGTTGCGCGAGCCGATCGGCGGGCGCATCGTGCTCGCGGGAGAGGCGACCTCCTCGACGCTCTGGGGGACGATCGGTGGCGCCTGGGCGGAGGGGGAGCGTGCGGCACGCGACGTCGCGGGGCTGCTGGCGGGCGTGTCGGCAGCCTCCACCTGAGCGAACGTTGCAGTGCGCCAATCGATGCGAAAGAGCCGTGACCGTCGTGGGCCAAGGATCGATTTTTTCCGCCCTGCGTTCAGTTACGCTTCGATCGACGGCATGACACTTGCCAAGTCACCTTCGACATCGATATCGAAGTATGCTGAAAGCAATGCCACTTGATTTCCGACAGTCGCACGAAGTGCACCCAGTGCCGTGAAGAAACCCGGCCCAAATTGCTCAACATCTCCCATCCGCTGCTCCCACCGATGCGATACGTATCTGAAATCTTCACTGCAATCGTCGTGAAAACGTCGCCCGGCGGTTCTAATCGCTCTTACCGGGCGCTCTGCGAACACTCCCGCACCTAGACGCTTAAGAGTATGCGTACACTCCATTCTGATCTCTTTTATCGACTCCACGACCTGCCAAGGAACTTCCAACTGCATTGGGTTGTATAGAACACGCCGGTCCTCAAGGAAGATGAGGAATTGGCGGATAATTACCTGGTCGGATGGTCCGGGGTCAGCCCATTGCAAGCCACCCAGAGGCGTTGTTATTCCCGTTACGCGGCGCGCTGCTTCCGCCGTGTATCGCCTAGCTCGCTCAACACCGCTTCCCATCACCACCCTCCTCAGTCCGCGTGAAGAATATGGCACCTAAGCGTTGAGAGCAGCAAGTCCGAATAACTTAACGAGTCCCCCTCCCGGCCATCACCGCCATCGCCGCGGCGAGATCCTCGATCGCCGCCCCCACCGACTTGAACAGCGTGATCGCCTCCGCGCCCTCCCGTCCAGGTACCTCCCCGCGGCACAGGCCGAAGAGGTCCCCGCGCACGTGGTCGCGGGCGATGACGCCGTCGCGCAGGGCAATAGCGACGTCGCCACCCTCCGTGAGCGCGGCGGGCGTGTCGACGAAGACCGCGGCGCGACGCAGCGCCTCGTCGTCGGCCTCGCGCATCGACGAGTTGAAGGCGCCGACGAGGTCGAGATGGGCGCCCGGCGCAAGCCAGGCGCCGCGCACCAGCGGCTCGCGGGAGAGCGTGGCGCAGGAGACGATGTCGGCCGCGCGCACCGCGCTCTCGAGATCCGCGCTCGCCGTCGTCGGCAGGCCCTGCGTGGCGAGATCGGCGGCGAGCGCCTGCGCCTTGGCGGGATCACGGTTCCAGATCGTCACGGCCTCGATCGGGCGCTGGCTCGTGTGCGCGCGGATCAGGAAGGGCGCGAGCGCGCCGGCGCCGACCATCGTCAGGCGCGCGGCGTCGGGCCGGGCGAGACGGCGGGCGGCGAGCGCGGAGGCGCAGGCGGTGCGCCACAGGGTCAGCCGGGCGCCGTCGAGCACGGCGCGCGGCACGCCCGTGGCGCCGTCGGCGAGGTAGTAGACGCCCTGCACCGAGGCGAGGCCGCGTGCGCCGTTGCCGGGGAAGACCGCGACGATCTTGACGCCGAGCGCACCGCCGTCCGCGCTCGCTGCGGTCTCTCCGATGCCGCTCCAGGCGGGCATCAGCAGCAGAGTCGCGTCCCCGTCGGGCCGCGCGACGCCGTGATGGTGGCGCACCGGCGCGACGAGGTCGCCGCGAAACGCCGCGTCCAGCGCGTCGACGAGCCCGGGAAAGGTCAGCGCGGCGTCGATCTCGGCCGCGGAGACGACGGCGAGCGGCGCATCCGCGCTCATCGCCCGCGCGGGCCGGCGAGCGCCGGCAGGCCGGTCTGCGCCTCCTGCGCCTTGGCGCGCTCCACCTCGCGCTCGAGCCGGGTCGCCTCGCGCTTGTACGTGCGCTCGGCCTTGCGGTGCTTGCCCTGCACGAGCCAGGCGGCGCAGCCGCCGACGACGACGCCCACCGTGAACGTGACGAACAGCACGATCCAGAGCGGCCCGGTCACCGACCAGACCGGATTGTCCGGCGTGAACGGGTCGAGCGAGATCCGCGTCGGCACCCGGTTGGCCATGGCCAGCAGCGCCACCACGAGGGCGAAGGGAACGAGGATCAGGAGCGAGACGATGCGCCTCATGGGAGGTCCTCCAGGATACGGGCTCCGGCCGGGCGCGCGGCCCCGCGCGTCGCGACGGCGGATCGGTGCGTGCGGCGCCAGACTAGCGCGCGGCGGCGATCGGCGCCACGCCGCCCGCCTCGCGGGCGTCCTCGTCGGCATCGTCGTCGTGATCGCCGAGGCCGTCGCGGTTGAGCCGGTTGCGCATCTCCTTGCCGGTCTTGAAGACGGGGATCGCCTTCTCCGCCACGGCAACGGTCTCGCCGGTGCGCGGGTTGCGCCCGATGCGCGCGTCCCGCCGCTTCACCGAGAAGGCCCCGAAGCCGCGCAGCTCGACCCGGTCACCGCGGGCGAGAGCGTCCGCGATCGTCTCCAGGATCGCGCCGACGATGTTCTCGACGTCGCGCTGATAGAGGTGCGGATTCTGCTCCGCGATGCGCATGACCAGCTCGGATTTGATCATTTTTCGCCTAGCATGTTGAAAATGTTTTAGTTTTCGACACGAGGCTGCCAGAGCGCGAGAAGCCCGTCAAGCCGAAAGCCGCGGGCTCCCGCCGATGCGCGCCCGAGCGTGGCCGAGAGGGTCTCGAAGCCGGCGAGATCGGCGAGGACCGACGCGGCGAGGAAGACGTCGAACGGATCGTCCTCCCGCTGCGGCTCCCAGTCGCGCACCGGCAGGTCCGCGTCCACCCCGGCCTCGGCGAGCCAGTCGCGCGCCGTCTCCTCGTCGCCCAGCGCGTCGACGAGGCCCAGCGCCAGCGCCTGGCGGCCGTTCCACACGCGCCCGTCCGAGACCCCCGCCACCTCCGCCTCGGTGAGGGGCCGGCGCTCGCCGACGATCTCGACGAACCACCGATACGTGTCGGAGATGACGAGCTCGATCGCCTCCACCGCGTCCGGGTCGATCGGCGAGACCGCCGAGGGCGCCGCCTTGAGCGGCGTCGACTTGATCTCGAGCACCTCGATGCCGAGCCGGTCGAGGAGCCCCGAGACGTTCGGTACCTGGATGAGGACCCCGATGGAGCCGACGATGGCGGTCTGGCGCGAGACGATGTGATCGGCCCCGAGCGCGGCGATGTAGCCGCCCGACGCGGCGAGCCCGTCCACGAAGGCCACCGTCGGCTTCGCCTCGGCCACCTCGCGCAGCGCCGCGAACAGCTCCTCGGCGCCGGTCGTCGTGCCGCCGGGGCTGTTGATGCGCAGGATCACGCCCCGGGCGCTGTCGGTGCGCGCGAGCTCGCGCAGCATCTCCGCCGCGTCGCGGTCGGTGGTGATGAGGCCTTCGACCGAGACCCGCGCGACATGGTCACGCCCGGCGGGAATCGCCCCGGCGTCGAGGCCCGCGACGCGCCAGCCGATCGTCACGACGGCGGCGATGGCCGCGACCACGCCGGCGACCCGCCAGAACGTCAGCTTGCGCCGCAGGCGACGGCGGTCGGCGATGTACTCGGCGTCCCGCGGGGCGGGGGAGGTGGTCATGGGCATGCGTGGGCGGCCTCCCGATCCGAAAGCGGACGCTCCGGGCGCCGGCGCGATCCGCCGCCGGCCATCGGCAAGCTAGTGGTGCGGGGTTGCCGCGGCAAGGGCGGCGGCGGGCGCGACACGTCGCGCCCGCCGCATTCGTGCGTCGTCGAGCCGACACTACCTTTGGGGTATGTACCGAGTTGACCGGCAATCAGGGCGACGGGTAGCTTGCGCACGGGCAGGGCTCCAGCGAAGCGGACCGACGCATGGCCGACGAAACCCCACGTATCAACTGGGACGATCTGCGTCTCTTCCTCGTCGTCGCGCGCATGCCGAGCCTGCGCACCTCCGCGGACGCGCTCGGCGTCAGCGCGGCGACGCTCAGCCGCCACGTGGCGGCGCTCGAGAACCAGCTCGGAACGGCGCTGTTCCTGCGCCGCAGCCGCGGGCTCGAGCTCAGCCGCGACGGCGAGGCGCTGCTCACGCGCTGCGAGGAGATCGAGCGCATCGTCGGGCGCGCGGCCGGGCCGGACCCCGCCGCGGCGCGCTACCAGGAGGTCCACCTCACCTGCATCCCGACGCTGGCGCGGCTCATCGTGCCGGCGCTGCCGCGTTTCGCGGAAGGATGGCCGGACCTGCGCGTCGTGCTCAACGCCGCGCCGGAGGTGAGCGACTTCGAGACGAGCGAGGTCGACATCGCGGTGCGGCTCTCGCGACCCAAGAAGGGCCGCTTCACCGTGCGGCGCGTGGCGTCGCTGCCGCTCTCGGTCTGGGCGCTCGCCGACGCGCCGGCGAACCAGCCGCTGGTGATCTGGGCGCCGGCCGCGGGCCGGGCGAGCCGGATCGATTCGGTGCTGCGCGAGCAGCATCCCGGGCGGAGGATCGCCTTCGTCACGAACGAGCTCGCGAGCTTCGTCGAGGCGGTGCGCGGCGGGCTCGGCCAGGGTGTGCTCCCGGACGTCGTCGCCCGCGAGCACCCCGAGCTCGTTCGCGTGGACGGCTTCGGCCCGCTGCCGGACCAGGAGGTCTGGATCGTGGTGCGCGAGGAGGCGCGCCGGCGCACCAGCGTGCGCCAGCTCGCGAGCTTCCTGGGCGAGGTCCTGCCCGGTGCGCTCAGGGCCGGCGGGCGCAGGCTCCCGGAGCGCGGCAACGGCCTCGTCCGCCACGCTGCGACGGCCGCCCCGAGCCTCGCGCCGGACCGGGCAGTCTAGCGCCACCGCGCGTCACGAACGACGAAAGCCCCGCGCGAGGGTGGCTCGCGCGGGGCTTCGTGCATCGTCGCGGCGTGCCGCCGCGCCGGAGCGCGGCGGCCCATGATCACTTCTTCTCGCGGGCCTTGAGGGCCGCGCCGAGGATGTCGCCGAGCGAGGCACCCGAGTCGGTCGAGCCGAACTGGGCGATCGCCTCCTTCTCCTCGGCCATCTCGAGCGCCTTGATCGAGAGCTGCACCCGGCGCGCCTTGCGGTCGAACTGGGTGACGCGCGCGTCGAGCTTCTCGCCCGGCGCGAAGCGCTCGGGACGCTGGTCGGCGCGATCGCGGGCGAGCTCGGCGCGGCGGATGAAGGTGCCGAGATCGGTATCGACGATCTTCACCTCGATGCCGGCGTCCTTCACCTCGGTCACCTCGCAGGTGACGACCTGGCCCTTGCGGATCTCGCCGGCGTCCGCGAAGGGATCGCCCGCGAGCTGCTTGATGCCGAGCGAGATGCGCTCCTTGTCGACGTCGACGTCGAGGACCTGGGCGCGGACCATGTCGCCCTTCTTGAACTCCTCGATCACCTGCTCGCCGGGACGATTCCAGTCGAGGTCGGAGAGGTGGACCATGCCGTCCACGTCGCCCTCGAGGCCGATGAACAGGCCGAACTCGGTCTTGTTCTTGACCTCGCCCTCGACCTCGGTGCCCGGGGGATGGGCCTCGGCGAAGGCGTCCCAGGGGTTCTGGAGCGTCTGCTTGAGGCCGAGCGAGATGCGGCGCTTGACGGGATCGACCTCGAGGATCTGGACCTCGACCTCCTGGGAGGTGGAGACGATCTTGCCGGGGTGGACGTTCTTCTTCGTCCAGGACATCTCGGAGACGTGGATCAGCCCCTCGATGCCCGGCTCGAGCTCGACGAACGCGCCGTAGTCCGTGATGTTGGTCACGCGGCCCTTGAAGCGGGCGTTCACGGGATAGCGGGCGGCGATGCCCTCCCACGGATCGGCGAGCAGCTGCTTGATGCCGAGCGAGATGCGGTGCGTCTCGTGATTGATCTTGATGATCTTGACCTTCACGGACTGGCCGATCTGCACCACCTCGGAGGGATGGTTGACGCGGCGCCACGCCATGTCGGTGACGTGCAGGAGGCCGTCGATGCCGCCGAGGTCGACGAACGCACCGTACTCGGTGATGTTCTTGACGACGCCCTCGATGACCTGGCCCTCTTCGAGGTTGGCGACGAGCTCGGAACGCTGCTCGGCGCGGCTCTCCTCGAGCACGGTGCGGCGCGACACCACGATGTTGCCGCGGCGGCGGTCCATCTTCAGGATCTGGAACGGCTGCGGCACGCCCATGAGCGGGGTGACGTCGCGCACCGGGCGGATGTCGACCTGCGAGCGGGGCAGGAACGCCACGGCGCCGTCGAGGTCGACCGTGTAGCCGCCCTTGACCTGGTTGAAGATCATGCCGGAGACGCGCTCGTTGGCCTCGAAGGCCTTCTCGAGCTTCACCCAGCTCTCCTCGCGGCGAGCCTTCTCGCGCGAGATCACGGCCTCGCCGAGCGCGTTCTCGACGCGGTCGACGTAGACCTCGACCTCGGAGCCGACCGAGATCGGCTCGTCGCGGCCGGGGCCCATGAATTCCTTGAGGGCGACGCGCCCCTCGGTCTTGGCGCCGATGTCGATGACGGCGACGTCCTTCTCGATGGCGACGACCTTGCCCTTGACGACGGAGCCCTCGGCCACCTCGTTCTGCTGGAAGGACTCCTCGAGCAGGGCCGCGAAATCCTCACGGCTGGGCGCGTTCTGCATGGAAGCGGACATTCAATCTCCTAGTGCCCTCGTCGGGCGTGCACCGGCGGGCTCGTGCCACGTTGCGCCACCTACCGCCGCACCCGGGGGCGCGCGCTCTCGCGAAACCCGTCGGGCTGCCGCTCCCGATTCATCGGAGGAGCGGGCCGGCGCGACGACGGCGGGCGGTGACGATCTCTCGTCCGTGCGGGCGTTCCGGACGGGTCTCGCGCCGGGACGCGCGCCCCTGCGGGCGGGCGGACGCCGGACGGGTCCTCGCGGAGGTCCTCACGGATCGCGGCGTCTTAACGGAAAACACCTGGACAGGCAAGGCGCCGGCGTGCTTTTGGGCGCGGCGGGCAGCGGCCGGGCGCAGCGCCGGCCGTCCCGTCGGTGCGCGGTGCGAAAAACCGGGAGAATCCGGGCGTTGCGCCGTAGCGCCGGACGAAGCCTTGCATTAGGACTGTTGCCGACCTCGCCCGCTCGCGGTGCGCCTCGGGAACGGCCGATGCCCGGCGGGCGAGAGAAACGTAAGGGAGAGCCAACATGAAGAAGCTCATTGCGGCGACCGCCGTCGCCGCGCTGATGACCGCACCGGCCCTGGCGCAGGACGACGCCATCCCCGTCGGCATCATCCTCGGCTTCACCGGGCCGCTCGAGTCGATCATGCCGAACATGGGCAATGCGGCCGAGCTCGCCTTCACCGAGGCGTCGGAGTCCGGCCAGCTGCTCGGCGGGCGCACGATCGAGGCGATCCGCGCCGATTCCACCTGCATCGACGCGGCCGCGGCCACGGCGGCGGCGGAGCGCCTGATCACGTCGGACGACGTCGTCGCGCTGATGGGTCCCGACTGCTCGGGCGTCACCACCGCGGTCGTCAACAACGTGTCCGTCCCCAACGGCGTGCCCACGATCTCGCCGTCGGCGACCTCGCCGGCGCTGTCGACGATCGAGGACCAGGGCCTGTTCTTCCGCACGGCTCCGTCCGACGCCCGCCAGGGCCAGGTGATCGCCGAGCTGCTCGACGAGCGCGGCGTGTCGGAGATCGCGGTCACCTACACCAACAACGACTACGGCAAGGGCCTCGCCGACAGCTTCACCTCCGCCTTCGAGGCGCTGGGCGGGTCGGTGCTGATCTCCGCCGCGCACGAGGACGGCCGGGCCGACTACTCGGCCGAGGTCGGCGCGCTCTCCGCGTCGGGCGCCGACACGCTCGCCGTGTTCGGCTACGCCGACGGCGGCGGCCGCGGCATCGTCCAGGCCTCGCTCGACACCGGCGCGTTCGACCAGTTCGTCTTCGGCGACGGCATGTTCGGCGAGAGCATCATCGAGGCGATCGGCTCCGAGCTCGACGGCCGCGTCGTCGGCGCCGTGGCCGGCACCGACAACGACGGCGCCCAGACCTTCGCGCAGATGACCGAGGGCACGTCCGTCGACTCCACCGGCACCTACGCCGGCGAGAGCTACGACGCGGCGGCGCTGCTCGTGCTCGCCATGCAGGCGGCGGGCGACGCCACGCGCGCCGGCATCGCCGAGCAGGTGATGAACGTCGCCAACGCGCCCGGCGAGCAGATCGGCCCCGGCGAGATCGGCCGTGCGCTCGAGATCCTCGCGGGCGGCGGGGACGTCGATTATGTCGGCGCCACCGGCGTCGAGCTGATCGGCCCCGGCGAGGCCGCCGGCTCCTACCGCATCTTCGAGATCGACAACGGCGAGATCGTCACGCTCGGCTTCCGCTGATCGCGACCGCGCGCCGGCCCGGGCAGGCCCGGGCCGGCGTCGCTCGGAGCAACGCATTCATGATTCGCGTCGACGACCTGCATCTCAGCTTCGGCGGCATCAAGGCCGTGAACGGAGCGAGCCTGGAGATCGCCAAGGGCTCGATCACGGGGCTGATCGGCCCCAACGGCGCCGGCAAGACGACGTTGTTCAACGTCATCGCCGGGCACTACAAGCCGACCGCGGGCCGCGTCTTCCTCGACGGGCAGGACGTCACGGGCCTTCCCCCGCACGAGCTCTTCCGCCGCGGGCTGCTGCGCACCTTCCAGATCGCCCACGAGTTCTCGACGCTCACCGTGCGCGAGAACCTGATGATGGTGCCGGACCGGCAGTCCGGCGAGACGCTCTGGAACACCTTCTTCCGCCGCGAGCAGATCGCCGCCGAGGAGCGGGCCTTGTGGGAGAAGGCGGACGAGGTCCTCCACTTCCTCCACCTCAACCACGTCGCCGACGAGCGGGCGGGCAACCTTTCGGGCGGGCAGAAGAAGCTGCTCGAGCTCGGCCGCACCATGATGGTCGACGCCAAGATCGTCTTCCTCGACGAGGTCGGCGCGGGCGTGAACCGCACGCTGCTCAAGACGATCGGCCACGCCATCGAGCGGCTCAACCGCGAGCGCGGCTACACGTTCTGCATGATCGAGCACGACATGGACTTCATCGGGCGCCTGTGCGACCCCGTCATCGTGATGGCCGAGGGCCAGGTGCTGACGAGCGGCCACCCCGACGTGGTACGCGCCGACGAGCGCGTCATCGAGGCCTATCTCGGCCGCGGGCTGAAGAACCGGCGCCGGGAGCCGGTCGGGCCCGACGCGCCCGCCGCCCGGCCTGGAGCGCCCGTCGTCGACCCGGGAGCGCCCGCATGAGCTTCCTCTCCGGGGCGAACATGACCGGCGGCTACGGCGGCGCGGACATCCTGCACGATTGCACGATCGGGGTGGAGAAGGGCGAGATCGCGGTGATCGTCGGCCCCAACGGCGCCGGCAAGTCCACCGCCATGAAGGCGATCTTCGGCATGCTCGGCCTGCGCCAGGGCACGGTGACCCTCGACGGCCGCGACATCGGCGGGCTCTCGCCCCAGGAGCGGGTCGTCGCCGGCATGGGCTTCGTGCCGCAGACGAACAACGTCTTCCGCGCGCTCAGTGTCGAGGAGAACCTCGAGATGGGCGCCTACATCCGCACCGACGACTATCGCGACACGCTGGAGCAGGTCTTCACCCTGTTCCCGATCCTCGCAGAGAAGCGCCGCCAGCCGGCGGGCGAGCTCTCCGGCGGCCAGCGCCAGCAGGTCGCGGTCGGCCGCGCGCTGATGACGAAGCCCAAGGTGCTGATGCTCGACGAGCCCACCGCCGGCGTCTCGCCGATCGTCATGGACGAGCTGTTCGACAAGATCCTCGACGTCGCCGCCACCGGCATCGCCATCCTCATGGTCGAGCAGAACGCCCGCCAGGCGCTCGAGATCGCCGACAAGGGCTACGTCCTCGTCCAGGGCCGCAACCGCTATACCGACACCGGCGCCGCGCTGCTCGCGGACCCGGAGGTCCGGCGCACCTTCCTCGGAGGCTGACGACCCGTGGAGAACTTTCTCAACGCCTTCGTGGTGCTGGCGAACTTCGTCCTGATCCCCGGGCTCGCCTACGGCGCGCAGCTCGCGCTCGGCGCGCTCGGCGTCACCCTGATCTACGCGGTGCTGCGCTTCTCGAACTTCGCCCACGGCGACCTGATGGCCTTCGGCACGATGGCCACGATCCTCGGCACCTGGTGGCTGCAGTCGATGGGCGTCGGCTTCGGGCCGCTGCCGACCGCCCTGCTCGTCCTGCCGCTCGGCATCCTCGCCGCGGTGCTGTTGGCGCTGGGCACGGACCGGGTCGTCTATCGCTTCTACCGCCAGCGGCGGGCTGCGCCGGTCGTGTTCGTCATCGTCTCCGTCGGCGTGATGTTCATCTACAACGCGCTCGTGCGCTTCTTCATCGGCGTCGAGGACATCCGCTTCGAGGACGGCGAGCGCTTCATCATACGGCCCAACGAGTTCGAGGCGCTCACGGGGCTTTCCGAGGGCCTGGCGCTGCGCACGAGCCAGCTGATCACGGTCGTGGTGACGCTCATCGCCGTGGTCGCGCTGTTCTGGTTCCTGCAGCGCACCCGCACCGGCAAGGCCATGCGCGCCTTCTCGGACAACGAGGATCTGGCGCTGCTCTCGGGCATCGATCCCAAGCGCGTGGTGCTGATCACCTGGGTGCTCGCCGCGACGCTCGCGACGCTCGCGGGCGTGCTCTACGGCCTCGACAAGAGCTTTCGGCCGTTCAACTACTTCCAGCTGCTCCTGCCGATCTTCGCGGCGGCCATCGTCGGCGGCATCGGGAAGCCCTTCGGGGCGGTGGTGGGCGGCTTCGTCGTCGCCTTCTCGGAGGTCGGGCTCACCTACGCCTACCGGCGGGTGCTGGGCCACGTCCTGCCGGACGAGTGGATGCCCGGCGGGCTCGCGCAGCTGCTGTCGACGGACTACAAGTTCGCCGTCTCGTTCATCATCCTCGTCCTCGTCCTCCTGATCCGACCCACCGGCATCCTGCGGGGGCGCGTGATATGAGCCTGTCCGTCAAGACCGTCGTCTGCTTCGCCGTGATGGCCGCCGCGCTGCTCGCGGTGGGTGCCTTCCAGAGCTGGACGCTGGCGCTCGCGATCCTCAACCTGTCGCTGATCTCGGCGATCATGGCGCTGGGCGTGAACATGCAATGGGGCTACGCCGGCCTCTTCAACGTCGGCGTGATGGGCTTCGCGGCGCTGGGCGGCATCGCCGCGGTGCTGGTCTCGATGCCCCCCGTGCCGGGTGCCTGGGCCGCGGGCTCGTGGAACCTGCTCTTCGCGGCGCTGTCCCTGCTCGGCACCATCGCCGCCGCGATCGCCGTGCGGCGGGTGCTTCCCAAGGGCGGGCGCATGGCGGCGACGATCCTCGTCGTCGCGGTGGGCTACTTCGTCGTCCGCTTCTTCGGCGACCAGGCGACGAGCGCGATCGAGGGCTACGACGCCGCCGCGACCGGCTATCTCGGCGGGCTCGGCCTGCCGATCCTGCTCGCCTGGATCGTCGGCGCGCTGTTCGCGGCGGGCGCCGCGTGGCTGATCGGCAAGGTCGCGCTCGGCCTTCGCTCGGACTACCTCGCGATCGCCACGCTGGGCATCTCCGAGATCGTCATCGCGCTTCTCAAGAACGAGGCCTGGCTCACCCGCGGCGTGAAGAACGTCAGCGGCCTGCCGCGTCCGGCGCCCTACGAGATCGACCTCCAGCAGCAGGCCTGGTTCGTCGATCTGGCCGCGGATTTCGGCATGCGGGTGACGACGCTCTCCTCGATCGCCGTGTCGCTGGTCTACACCGCGCTGTTCGCGGTCGTGCTGATCGCCCTCGTCGTGCTCGCCGAGCGGGCGCTCGCCTCGCCCTGGGGGCGGATGATGCGCGCCATCCGCGACAACCGCGACGCCGCCTCCGCCATGGGCAAGGACGTCACCCGCCGCCACCTGCAGATCTTCGTCATCGGCTCGGCGGTGGTGGGGCTGGCCGGCGCCATGCTGGTGACGCTCGACGGCCAGTTCACGCCGGGCACCTACAATCCGCTGCGCTTCACCTTCCTGATCTGGGTGATGGTGATCCTCGGCGGCTCGGGCAACAACATGGGCTCGGTCCTCGGCGCCTTCGTGATCTGGTTCGTCTGGGTCCAGGCGGAGCCCGCCGGCCTGTGGCTGATGAACACGCTCACCGCCGGCATGGAGCAGGGCGACGCGCTGCGCCGGCACCTGCTCGATTCCGCGCCGCACCTGCGGCTGTTCCTGATGGGCGTGATCCTGCTCACCGTGCTGCGCTTCTCGCCGCGCGGCATCCTACCGGAGAAGACCGGGGTCGCGCGGCCCCGGGCTTGAGCGGGCGACGCTGGCGTGGCGGCCGCGGCCGCCTATATGGTGGGGCCGAGAGCACGAACGAGGCCGCGATGAAGCCGATCGAGATCTACCTGCGCTCCTGGTGCCCCTACTGCACCGCCGCGAGGGCGCTCCTCGACGAGAAGGGCGCCGCCTACACCGTCATCGACATCGAACGCGAGCCCGAGCGCCGGCGCGAGATGATCGATCGCGCCGGCGGCCGCACGACGGTGCCGCAGGTCTTCGTCGGCGAGACGCATGTCGGCGGCTTCGACGACCTCTCCGCGCTCGACCGCGCCGGGCGGCTCGACCCGCTTCTCGTCGCGTGAGGAGGCCCGCATGAGCCGTCTCGTCGTCGCCTGCGTCCAGATGCGCTCCGGACGCGATCCCGTTGCGAACCGCGAGGCCGCGATCGCCGGCGTCGTCGCGGCGGCGGACGCCGGTGCGGCCTACGTCCAGACGCCGGAGATGACCGGGCTGCTCGAGCGCGACAAGGCCGCGCTGTTCGACAAGATCCGCACGCAGGACGAGGACGAGACCATCGCGGCGCTGCGCGCCGTCGCCCGCGCCCGGGCGGTCACCGTCCACATCGGCTCGCTCGCGATCCGCGTCGGCGAGAAGGTGGCGAACCGCGCCGTGCTCATCGGGCCCGACGGCGAGATCGTCGCCACCTACGACAAGATCCACCTCTTCGACGTCGATCTCCCCAACGGCGAGACCTGGCGCGAGAGCGCGACCTACGTCGGCGGCGAGCGCGCGGTGCTGGCGCACACGCCGGTGGGCGCCATCGGGCTGTCGGTCTGCTACGACATCCGCTTCCCCTACCTCTACCGGGCCTATGCCGAGGCCGGCGCCGAGATCCTCACCGCGCCCGCCGCCTTCACCCGGCAGACGGGGGAGGCGCACTGGCACACGCTCGCCCGGGCGCGCGCCATCGAGAACGGCGCCTTCTTCGTCGCCGCCGCGCAGGGCGGGCGGCACGAGGACGGGCGCGAGACCTTCGGTCACTCGATCGTCGTCGACCCGTGGGGGCGCGTCCTCGCCGAAGGCGACACCGAGCCGGGCCTCGTCCTGGCCGAGATCGACCGCGAGGCGGTGACGGAGGCGCGCCGACGCGTGCCGAGCCTGCGCCACGGGCGTGCGGCGCCGCTCGTCGAGACCGGTGGGGCGCCGGCATGAGGCACGCACGCCGCTTCAGGATTTGTTCGCCGACGTCGCGCATGCTCCGGACATGATCCGCTACGCGCTGGCCTGCTCGTCCGGCCATCCCTTCGAGAGCTGGTTCCCCTCCTCGGCGTCCTTCGAGGAGCAGGCGGCGCGCGGGCTCGTCGCGTGCCCGGTCTGCGGGGCGACGCGCGTCGAGAAGCAGATCATGGCCCCCTCCGTCGCCCGTACCGACCGCGGACCGCGGGAGACCGCGATTCCGGCGGAGCCGGACGCGCTCCCCGCCCCGCCGCCGGCGCCCGTGCCGACGGCGCCACCGCCGCCGGTCGCCCTCCTCTCGGAGGCGCAGCGCGAGATGCGCGAGGCGCTCCGGCGCCTGCGTGCCCACATCGAGGCGACGACCGAGAACGTCGGGCGCGCCTTCCCAGACGAGGCGCGCCGCATCCACGCCGGCGACGCCCCCGACCGGCCGATCCTGGGCCAGGCGGACCCCGACGAGGTCGCCGAGCTGATCGAGGAGGGCATACCCATCGCTCCGCTGCCGATCCTGCCGGACGAGCGGAACTGAGGGCGGGCCTGCTGCGCGGCTTGCATTTCTCGCCCGAAGGGCCATAATCCAGGTTTCCCGCACGGCCTCTCGTCGCGCGGGCCGAATGCCGGCTCGCCTCGCGTCGCCGGCTGGAGCCGTGACCGGCTCCGATCCGGGTCCGTCGGACCCCGCCCGCGCCTCGACTCGTTCGCTCATCCGAGTCCGGCCGCCCGGCAGACGCCGGGAGCGCGATCGTCATCGATTCCGTCGGCGCCCGGCGCCGCGCAAACCGAGGAGAGAGTTTTTGCAGGTACTCGTTCGCGACAACAACGTCGACCAGGCACTGCGCGTGCTCAAGAAGAAGATGCAGCGCGAAGGCGTCTTCCGCGAGATGAAGAAGCGCCGCTCGTTCGAGAAGCCCTCCGAGAAGCGTGCCCGCGAGAAGGCGGAGGCCGTTCGCCGCGCCCGCAAGCTCGCCCGCAAGCAGGCCCAGCGCGAGGGGCTCCTGCCCGTGCGCAAGAAGGCGGCCGTCGGCGGCCGCCGCTGAGGCGATCGGGCCGAGCCCCGCAATCGAGCGTCCGCCCCGCCGGCCCGGCCGGCGGCGCGACGGCGCGCTTCACCCGGCCCGCCGCTCCGCGTACGCCATGTAGTTCACCGCCGTGTCGCGGGAGAGGCGCCAGGCGTCCGCGAGCGGATTGTACGTCACGCCGGTGACCTCGCGCACGGCGAGACCGCCCGCGTGCATCGACGCCTCGAGCTCGGCGGGCGTGACGAACTTGTCCCATTCGTGGGTGCCCTTGGGCAGCCAGCCGAGGACGTATTCCGCCCCGACGATGGCGAGTCCCCACGCCTTGAGCGTGCGGTTGAGCGTCGCCATGAACAGGAGCCCGCCCGGGGCGACCGCCTGCGCGCACGTGCGCACGAAGGCGTCGGGATCGGGCACGTGCTCCACGACCTCCATCGAGATCACCACGTCGAAGCGCTCGCCCCGGGCGACGACCGCCTCCACCGTCTCCTGCGCGTAGGAGACGCCGACGCCGGCGCGCTCGGCGTGGAGGCGCGCGACCTCGACGTTGGTCGGCGCCGGGTCGAGCCCCCGTGCCCGGGCGCCGAGCCGGGCCAGCGGCTCGGTCAGCAGCCCGCCGCCGCAGCCGACGTCGAGCAGCGTCAGGCCCTCGAGCGGCGCGGCGTCCTTCGGGTCGCGCCCGAAATGGGCGGCGACGTGGTCGCGGATGTAGGCGAGGCGCACAGGGTTGAACTTGTGGAGGGTGCGCATGGGCCCCTTCGGATCCCACCAGGTGCGCGCGATCTTCTCGAAGCGGGCCACCTCCTGCGGGTCGACGGCGGCGTCGTGCTCGGCGTCTCGGGCGGCGTCGTGCGCGGCGGAATTCATGGCGGGATCTCCTCGAACGGGACCGCGCCTCGTCTCGCCCGCACGTCCCCCGCGGTCAAGGGCGTGCAGGATGGGCCTGCAGGATTTGCTTCGCTCACGAGAAGTCGCAGGCGATGCCCCTGATCTCCCAGTCCGCGTAGCGCACGGGCTCGAGCCCGCCGCGCCCCGCCGTCTCGGGCTCGGCGGCGATCTCGGCCGCACGGGCGTCTATCGCCGCGCGGCGCGCGGCAGCCTCCTCCAGCGCGCGGCGCGCGGCGGGTGAGAGTGCCTTGCCCGGCGCGGCGCCCGGCAGCGCCGCTGCGGCGTCACCCGCCGAGCCGCCGTTCGTCGCCGCGGCGCGCGCCGCCTCGTCCTTCGCGTCCTGCATCGCTCTCCCTCTCGCGTGCCCGGGCCGGCGCCCGTCGAGCGGGGCCTTGCCGGAACCGACGCCTCGATCCCACATTTCGGGTCTGGCCTAGATATAGGCGTGCGTGCCCGGAGGTACACCGCGATGAACGTCGTCAAGACGGCCCTGCTCCTCGCCGCGCTGACCGCGCTTTTCGGCGTCGTCGGCTATTGGATCGGCGGCTCGGGGGGCATGCTGATCGCGCTCGGCCTCGCGGCGGCGACGAACCTCTACGCATGGTGGAACTCGGACCGTCTCGCCTTGAAGGCCCACCGCGCCCGCGAGGTCGACGCGCGTACCGCGCCCGAGCTCGTCGGGCTCGTGGAGGAGCTCGCCCGCCGCGCCGGTCTGCCGATGCCGCGGGTCTACCTGATCGACAATCCCCAGCCGAACGCCTTCGCCACCGGCCGCAATCCCGCGAACGCGGCCGTCGCGGCGACGACGGGCCTCCTGCGAGCCCTCTCGCGCGAGGAGGTCGCCGCCGTGATGGCGCACGAGCTCGCCCACGTGAGGAACCGCGACACGCTGATCATGACGGTGAGCGCCACCTTCGCCGGCGCGCTCGCCACGCTCGCGCAGTTCGGCTTCCTGTTCGGCGGGCGCGAGCGCCAGAATCCGCTCGCGCTCATCGCGATGATCATCCTCGCCCCCCTCGGCGCGATGATCGTGCAGATGGCGATCTCGCGGGCGAGGGAATACGACGCCGACCGAATCGGTGCGGAGATCTGCGGCAACCCGCTCTGGCTCGCCTCGGCGCTGGAGAAGATCGCCGGCGGCGTCGCGCGTACCGTCAACCCGGACGCGGAGAACCACCCGGCGACCGCGCCGCTCTTCATCGTCAACCCGCTGAAGGGCGGGGCCATCGACGGCC
This sequence comes from Salinarimonas sp. NSM, assembly GCF_052380005.1. Taxonomy (NCBI): domain Bacteria; kingdom Pseudomonadati; phylum Pseudomonadota; class Alphaproteobacteria; order Hyphomicrobiales; family Salinarimonadaceae; genus Salinarimonas; species Salinarimonas sp. NSM. The sequence goes on along the minus strand of NZ_JBQTCJ010000002.1, from coordinate 5,422 downwards.
TGTTCTCGACCCATCCGGCGACGGCGAATCGCGTCGCCGCTCTCGTCGCCATGGCGCGCGAGGCGGGGATCGGCCCGGATGCGCCCACGGCTGCGGCGCCGACGTCGGCGGGGCCGTGGGGCGGTGCGCGCTCGCGCGGGCCGTGGGGATGAGCTAGAGGGGACGGCATGGAGCGATCGCTTCCGCGCCACGCGCGGGGGCGACGCACGAACCGATCGGGAGACGGACCCATCTTGGCGGATACCCAGCCGGGCCTCGGCGCACGCCGGCTCGCTTTCTCATCGATCGAGGAGACGCTGCGGGCGCGCCGCGCCCTCGACGACGTGCTCGCCGCCCGCGCCCCCGCGGCGGCCCTCGATGCGCGCGACCTCGGGCTCGCCCGCGCCATCGCGGTGACCGCGCTGCGGCGCCTCGGCACGATCCGCGTCGCGCTCGCCGAGCGGCTGTCGGCGCCGGTGAGCGATCCGCGGCTCGAGGCGCTCCTCGTCGTCGGCGCCGCGCAGGTCCTGTTCCTCGACGTCCCGGACCACGCCGCGGTGGGCACCGCGGTCGATCTGGCGCGCGAGGAGAAGCGGCTCGCCAAGGCGGGCGGGCTCATCAACGCCGTGCTGCGCCGCGTGGTGCGCGAGCGCGACACGATCCTCGCCGAGGCCGAGGCGGACGCGATGCGCGACGTGCCCGGCTGGCTCGCGGCACGCTGGCGCGCCGCATGGGGCGAGGAGACCGCGGCGGCGATCGCCCGGGCGCACCGGAGCGAGGCGCCGCTCGACCTGACGCCCAAGGCCGACCCCGCGATCTGGGCGGAGCGGCTCGACGCCCGCCTCCTGCCCACCGGGACGCTGCGCGTCCGCGCCCGCGCGCCGGTGCCGGAGCTCCCGGGCTACGACGAAGGCGCCTGGTGGGTGCAGGACGCCGCCGCCGCCCTTCCCGCGCGTCTGCTCCGGGCCCGCGCCGGCGAGCGCGTCGTCGACCTGTGCGCGGCGCCCGGCGGCAAGACCGCCCAGCTCGCGGCGACCGGCGCCCGGGTGCTCGCGGTGGACCGGTCGGCCAAGCGGCTCGCGCGGCTCACCGAGAACCTCGCGCGCCTCGAGCTCGACGCCGAGACCAGGGCGGTGGATGCGCTCGCGCTCGAGCCGGACGCCCCGTTCGACGCCGTCCTCCTCGATGCGCCCTGCTCCTCGACCGGGACGCTGCGCCGCCATCCGGACGTCGCCTGGACCAAGGGCAACGCGGACGTCGCGAAGCTCGCTTCGTTGCAGGCGCAGCTCCTCGATGCGGCGGCGACGCTCACCCGCCCGGGCGGCCGCCTCGTCTACTGCACGTGCTCGCTCGAGCCCGAGGAGGGCGAGGCCCAGGCGAGCGCCTTCCTCGCGCGCAACCCGGACTTCGCGCGCGATCCCGTGCGGGCCGAGGAGATCGGCGGCGCGGCGGCGCTCGTCGATGCGGCGGGAAACCTGCGTGTATTTCCACACCTTGGGGTTGCTCCCGATGCGCCGGGGCTCGACGGATTCTTCGCCGCGCGCTTCATGCGCACGGCCCCCGCCGACGCATCGTGAGGCGAAAGGTCGCGGCGCCTGCTGCGCCGCCCCAGGCTGATCGGCGAGTGTGCGCACTGTGGTGACCCGGACCTGCGGCGGGCTTGCGCGTACATCGTGGAAGCGATCCTGCGCCGGTTCGTTGCCGAAGTGACCGACCAGGAGCCCCTGCCCGATGGTCTGCTCCGATGAGCGCGGACGTAGGCTGTCGCGGTACTCTCCGCCTGGGAACTTCAACAAATCGATCGCGGGTAGAGTTGTTGCTTTATTCTACACGAAAGTAAAAGTTATGTCCCGAATTCGAGGGTTGACGGAAAGTCGCTGCTGCGCAAGCTACCTTCGCGGATGGCACGGCGGACGACGGTGTCTCGGGGCAGGAGAACGGATCGATGGACAGCCCGTATCTCGGGACGATCATGATGTGGGCGGCGGATCACGCGCCACGCGGCTGGGCGTTCTGCCACGGCCAAGACCTCGACGGGCGCCAGCACCGGGCGCTGTTCGTGATGCTCCGCGAGACCTTCGGCGGAAACGGCGACACGCGCTTTCGGCTGCCCGACTTCGTCGGCCGCACCCCCGTCGGAGCAGGGCTGCTCGGCAGCGGCGAGGAGATCGCGCTCGGCGCGTCGAGCCCCGTGCTGCGCGGCGGGCAGACGCCCGGATGCGGGCTCCTGCGTGGTGCGCTGGCCGTGAACTACGTCATCTGCATCGACGGCCGTTTCCCGGAGCCGGCCTGAGCGCGCCCGCCCGAGCGCGTCTCGGGCGGGCGCGCCGTCGCGGCGCACCCTCCCGATCAGGTCACGTCGCAGACGTCACTCTGCGGCCTCGACCTGCGGCCGCTCGCGCCCGAGCCGCTCGCGCTTGATCAGCTCCGCAGTCAGGAAAGCGATCTCGAGCGCCTGCTCGGCGTTGAGCCGCGGGTCGCAATAGGTGTGATAGCGGTCCGAGAGGTCCGCATCGCCGAGCCCGCGCGCGCCGCCGGTGCATTCGGTGACGTTCTTGCCCGTCATCTCGAGGTGGATGCCGCCGGCATGCGTCCCCTCGGCCTGGTGCACGGCGAAGAAGTTGCGCACCTCCTGCATGATCCGGTCGAAGGGCCGTGTCTTGTAGCCGGAGCCCGCCTTGATCGTGTTGCCGTGCATCGGGTCGCAGGACCAGACCGGCGTGCGACCGGCCTTCTTCACCGCGCGGACCAGCGCCGGCAGGTGGTCGAACACCTTGTCGGCGCCGAAGCGGCAGATCAGCGTCAGACGCCCGGGCTCGTTCTTCGGGTCGATGGCGTCCATGAGCCGGAGCAGGTCGTCCGCCGCCAGCGAGGGGCCGCACTTGAGGCCGATCGGGTTCTTCACGCCACGCGCGTATTCCACGTGGGCGTGATCGGCCTGCCGCGTGCGGTCGCCGATCCAGATCATGTGGCCGGACGTGGCGTAGTAGTCGCCGGAGGTGGAGTCGACGCGGGTGAGAGCCTCCTCGTAGCCGAGCAGCAGCGCTTCGTGGCTCGTGTAGAACTCGGTGTTCTTCACCTCCGGATGCCGGTCCGCCTCGATGCCGATCGCCTTCATGAAGGCGATCGCCTCGGTGATGCGCTCGGCGACGTCGGCGTAGCGCGAGCTCTGCGGGCTGTCCTTGATGAAGCCGAGCATCCAGCGATGCGCGTTCTCGAGGTTGGCGAAGCCGCCGGTGGCGAAGGCGCGCAGCAGGTTGAGCGTCGCCGCCGACTGGCGGTAGGCATCGAGCTGGCGCCGGGCGTCCGGCCTGCGGCTCTCCGGCGTGAAGGCGATGTCGTTGACGATGTCGCCGCGGTAGCTCGGCAGCGTCACACCGTCGACCGTCTCCTCGTCCGACGAGCGCGGCTTGGCGAACTGGCCGGCGACGCGGCCGATCTTCACCACCGGGCAGGATCCGGCGAAGGTGAGGACGACCGCCATCTGCAGGAAGACGCGGAAGAAATCGCGGATGTTGTCGGCGGAATGCTCGGCGAAGCTCTCGGCGCAGTCCCCGCCCTGGAGCAGGAAGGCCTCCCCGCGCGCGACCGACGCGAGGCTCGCCTTGAGCTTGCGCGCCTCACCTGCAAAAACGAGGGGCGGAAACCCCGCGAGCTGACCCTCGACCTCGCGCAGCAGGTCCTGGTCCTCGTAGGCCGGCACCTGCCGAATGGGCTTGCCCCTCCAGCTGTCGGGCGTCCAGCGCTCGCTCATCGTCCTCGCTCCTCGAATTCCGCGCGTCCCCGCGCGTGCCGTGTCGTCCCTCGTGACGGGATGCGCCCGGCCGGCCGGACGCCGCGGCGTTATAGCCGCTTTGGGGAGCCGATGCGAGCCTTCGTCGCGCTGTTGCGGAATACTACCGAGGGGCGAGCTCTTCATGCATGGAACACCACCTCTTTACACGAGCGATCGCTCATGTATAAAACGTGCATGATCACGCCGTCACCCTCCCGCCGCCGCGGCCGCCCGGTCGACGAGCGGGCGCGCGCCGAGCGCCGCGCCCACATCCTCGCGGCGGCTCGGCGGCGCTTCCTGTCCAGCGGCTTCCACGGGGCGAGCACCGCCGACATCAGCCGCGAGGCGGGGGTGAGCGTCGCAAACCTCTACCAGTACTTCGCCTCGAAGGAGGAGCTCGTGCTGGCGATGGTGGAGGAGGACCTGCAATCCGACCTCGCCTTCTTCGCCGATCTCTTTCGCGGCGCCGATTTCCTCGCCTGCGTCGAGGCCGCGCTCGCGGCGCTCGCGCACGCGGGCCGCGAGCGCCGCGAGCTCGGCCTGCGGGCGGAGATCTTCGCCGAGGCCCTGCGCAACCCGCGCGTCCACGAGGCGCTGGCGACCTCGCAGGAGCGGCTCGTGGCTGCGCTCTCCGAGCGGGTCTCGGCCGCGCAGGCGCGCGGCGAGATCGCGCTCGCCGACGGCATGACCGCACGTGACGTCGGCATCCTCCTGTTCGCGCTCGCCGACGGGATCTATTCCGCCGGCGGCCTCGACCTGCTCGACGGCGCGCGCGCGGCGCGGCGCACGCGACTCCTCCTCGGCCGTGCGCTCGCGCCGGGACGGTGAGCCGCTCGACACGACCTCACACGAGCCAGAATTTTGTGAGCGAGGCCTCGCTTACACACAAATCGACACGCGCCCTCTTTCCGCAGCCGACTTGGAGCCTTCGATGACGCCGCCCGCCGCCACACCCGAGACCCTCGCCGCTCATCGCGATCGCAGCATCGATGCCCTGCGTGGCTTCGCGCTGATGGGCGTCATCGTGGTCAACGCGCCGATCTTCGCCATGCCGATCGACGCGGGCCCCGCGCTCGCAACGCCGGCCGACCGGATCGCGGCCTGGGCGACGCTCGCCTTCGGCGCGGGCAAGTTCTTCCTGATCTTCTCCTTCCTGTACGGCTTCGGCCTCTCGGTCGCGCTGGACCGCGCGGCGCGCCCGGGCGGATCGGGCGCGCCGCTGCGCCGGCGGCTCGTGGCGCTCCTCGCCATCGGCGTGGCGCATGCGACGCTCCTGTTCTACGGCGACATCCTGATGCTCTACGCGCTGCTCGGCGTCGCGCTCGTCGCCCTGCGGGACGCATCCCCCCGGCGGCTGGCGGCGATGGCGGCGGGGAGCCTCGCGCTGGCGGTCTGCGCCCAGGCGGGGATCATCGCGCTCGCGCTCGGCGAGACCGCGCCCCTCGGGCCGATCGATCGGATCGCCGGCGTCGGCTATCTCGGCGGGCTGGGCGAGACGGTGGCGGTGCGGCTGGCGGACCTGCCGAGCGCCCTCGTCTTCCTGCTCGCCTTCAACGGCCCGGCCGCCTTCGCCATGGTGCTCGCCGGCCGGCTCGCCGCGCGCTCCGGCGCGTTCCCGCCGAGCCCGGCGCGGCTCGCCGCCTGGCGACGCCGCGCGCCGCTCGCGCT